>CAZCLV010000010.1:0-19095 GCA_964499645.1 uncultured Mycoplasma sp. | reverse complement strand
TGTAAATACATTATTTGGGGAAAATATTAAGACATTTTTAGAATTTAAGTTTTCAATTTTATAAAGTAAGAAAGCAATTCTATGAAGAGCAACACTTGTTTTACCACTTCCTGCAATACCTTGAACAATAAGATTCTTATCTTCAGTATTTCTAATTATTAAGTTTTGTTCTTGTTGAATAGTATTAACAATATTCTTCATTTTATCACTTGAATCACTCGCAAGTACTTCTTGTAATAAATCATCATCAATATTAATACTATTATCGAAGACATGAATTAATTTACCATCTTTTATTTTATATTGTCTTTTTCTTTCTAATACGCCACTTATTATTCCCCCTGGAGCTTTGTAGAAGCAATTACCACTTTCAATGTCATAAAATAAACTACATATTGGGCTTCTCCAATCATGAATAAGATATTTTTCTTTTTCTTCATCTTCTAAATGAGTAATACCAATATAAATATCATTAGTAATATTATTCTCATCTTTAAAGATTATTGATCCAAAATATGGATTATTTTGAATCTTAAATAGTTTTTGAAAATACTTACCTTTTTGAGTCATTAAATATACTTCTAAATCATTATCTGACATTAAGCTTTTTAATTCATGAGGATCAAGACTACTTTTGTTATCCCAAATAAATTTTTGAAATTCTGATACTTTTTCATCCTGATTATATAGTTCTTGACCAAGGCCAGAAATATGTTTTTTAATGATCTCTAGTGTATAATTTAATCTTTCTTTTTCTTTTGTAAGTTCAGCAGTTGATAAATTCATATTTTACCTCCCTTATACTTATTTTCGTTAAGACGATAAAAAATAGCCATTTAAGAAAACACTGGGTATCTAAATTGCTACTTTGTAATATATATCTGAAAGACTTAACAAGGATAATAATAAAACAAAAGAAATAATTTGTCAATTATTTCTTTGCTTTTTCTATTCTTATTAATCTATTATTATACTTTGTTTCATTTATTGCTTTAAATACTTTATCAAACTTATCTTTTTGAACATTCATAAAAGTAAATTTAGGCATTATTTCTACATTAAAGCATGTGCCTTGACTTACTTTTGCAGTTTTTTCAATATGTTGTAAGAAAGTAGATTTATCTATTTTATCCATTTTACCAATAGTTAAAAATATTCTTATACTATCTCCATTATCTCTTTTAATTGTTCTTTTTTTATTATCTTTTAAAGAAATATCAGTATTAAAGTTAGATCCTAAGTTACTTTCTATTTCTTTTTCTAATAATGCTTTTAAAATGTTTTTTATTTCTTGTTCATTTAAAGTATCAAAGTATTTATCAAACATTTTTAATTTTGATTTAGTTTCTTTTAATTGATTTAGTTTTTCAATTTCTAATGATACTCTATTTGGTATAATATCATCTAAAGTAGGCGCTTCTGCTTTGGTAATTTTTGCTTTAATATATTTTTCAAGTGATCTTAATATATCTTCTTCTCTTGGTCTAATAAATGTTACTGCTACTCCTGATTTATCTACTCTTCCTGTTCTTCCTATTCTATGAACATATGCTTCATGGCTTTCAGGTAAATTGTAGTTAATTACTAACTCTACATTATCTACATGAATACCTCTTGCCGCTACATCCGTTGCAATAAGATAATCAAATACTCCATTTTTGAATCTATCTAATGTTGCTATTCTTTGTCCTTGTGTTATATCACCATGTATTACATCAACGCTATATCCTTTTGAAGATAGTTTTTCTAGTACATCATCAGCATTCTTTTTAGTTCTACAAAAAATAATAGTTTTTTTTGAATTATATAAATCCATTACTCTACACATTACTTCAATTCTTGTATTATCATTAACTATATAATAATATTGTTTAATATGATCTGCTGTTTTAATTTCATGTATAACTGATATTTTTTTATAATCTTTTTTCATGTATTTTTCTGCTATATATAATATAGAATTTGGCATTGTGGCAGAAAATAATAATACTTGTTTTTTTTCAGGAACTTTTTCAAATATTTCTTCAAGTTCTTCTTGAAATCCCATACTTAACATTTCATCTGCTTCATCTAAAACAAAAAACTTTATTTCTTCTAGTTTTAATACTTTTCTTTTTAATAAGTCTTTTACTCTACCAGGTGTTCCTATTACTATTTCAGAACCTTTTTTTAATTTTTTTATTTGATCTTCAATGCTACTACTGCCATAAACACATGTGATATTTATATTCATATACTTAGATAATTCTTCTATTTCTCTTGATATTTGAATAGCAAGTTCTCTTGTAGGTGCTAAAATAAGTGTTTGTGTTACACCATTTTCTTTAATATTTTCAAGTATTGGTGCTCCAAAAGCTAAAGTTTTACCTGTTCCTGTTTGACTTTGACCTAAAACATCATATTTATCCAATATTAAAGGAATAATTCTTTGTTGTATTTCTGTTGGGCTAACAAATCCTTTTTCTTCTATAACCTTTAATAAATCTTTATTTTTTAAAATATTTTTAAATTCCATCTTCTTACTCCTTTTTTACAACTGCCTAATTTTACCACACTTTTAATAAAAAAGATAGTAAAACTTGAAAATTAAAAAAAATAATTAGTATTACTAATTATTTATATATTTTTCTTTAAATGATTTGTCATTGAAATAATTAATACCTATTGCATCTTTTATTTCATATAAAGTTTTATTAGTTACTTCAGTTGCCTTGTTCTTGCCATCTTCTAACATTTTAAATATTTCTTCTTTTTTAGAAGCATAGTATTCTCTTTTTTCTCTAATTGGTTTTAATTCTTCTTGTAGAATATCATTTAAAAATCTTTTTATTTTCATATCTCCAAGTCCACCTTTTTGATAATGGGCCTTTAATTCATCAAGATTATTATATTCTGGTAAATATTTTTTAAATGAGTCTTCTTTTACAAAACAATCTAAATATGTAAATACAATATTTCCTTCTACTTTTCCCGGATCTTCTACTTTAATATGATTTGGATCAGTATACATACTCATTATTTTTCTTTTTATTTCTTCTTCACTATCTTTTAAATAAATGCAATTACCAAGTGATTTTCCCATTTTACTATTACCATCTGTTCCTGGTAATCTATGACAAGTTTCATTTTCTGGTAATATTGCCTTTGGCATTACAAGTATATCTTTTTTATATATTCTGTTAAATGTTTCTACTATTTCTCTAGTTTGTTCAATCATTGGAAGTTGATCGTCACCTACTGGGACGACATTTGCTTTAAAAGCAGTAATATCTGCTGCTTGACTAATTGGATAGTTTACAAATCCTACAGGTATACTTTTTTCAAATCCTCTTAGTTTAATTTCACTTTTTACTGTTGGATTTCTTTCCAATCTTGCTTGTGATACTAAATTAGAATAAAACATTGGCATTTCTAATAAAGCAGGTATTTGAGATTGCACTACAAATGTTGCCTTATTAGGATCCATTCCTACTGCTAAATTATCTAATACAACTTCTAATATATTTTCTCTTATTTTTTCAGGATTATTAAAATTATCAGTTAATGCTTGTAAATCTGCTATTAAAACATATATATCATATTTACCAGTGTTTTGGAATTCTACTCTTTTTTTTAATGCTCCAACATAATGTCCAATATGAAGTGGTCCAGTTGGTCTTTCTCCTGTTAATATAACATTTTTCATATTATCACTTCTTTCTAATTCATTATATCATGAAAAATTATATATGTAAATTTAGAAAATATATTGATTATTATAAAAAAATACTAATTATATAAAAATTAGTATTTTAATATATTTCTTTAAATGTTACATTCAATAATTGGTCTTTTTTAATTATAGTATTTGCGCATATACTTTGTTTAATTGCATATCCATATCCTTCATATTTACAATTTAAACTTAGTAAATTACAAATTGCTCTTACTTCTTTTTTACTATATTTAGTTAAATTAGGTAATTTATAGGATATATCATTTGTTAATAAAATAATATTCTCATTTCCATTTAGTATATAGCCTTTTTCTGGATATTGATTTATAATTTTATTCCCATTTCCTAATTTAATATATTTAACTTTGTTATCATTTAGAGATTTTTCTATGGTATCAGTATTATTATTTATATAATTTTTTACTTCATAATTTTTTAAGCTTTCTTTTTCATTAGTTTTAAATATATTTAAATACTTGCTTACATTTTGAATAATACTTTTTGCTGCTGTGCTTAATGGTCCAGAGCCACTTACTGATTTTTTTACTGAAATATAAAATATTACTTGTGGGTCATTTTTAGGCCACATACCTACTACTGATCTAATGCTATTATAATCATTTGTATAATATTTACCAGTTGTTGGGTTTACTAATTGTGAAGTACCTGTTTTTCCTATAACATCATAACCTTTTATATAATACATATCTCCAGTAGCAGGAACCCATTTTGAATGAACTGTATCATACATTAAATCTTTAATATGCTCTACTGTTTCATGAGATGCTACTGTTTTTAGTTCATTTTTCTTTCCTTGATATATTATATTACCCTTACTATCAGTAACTTTATCAATAATATAGGGTTGAAGCATAATTCCATCGTTTGATAGTGAAGTTAATGCTTGAATATGTTGAATGGGAGTAGTCAGTATTCCTTGACCAAAAGCAGCATTATATACTTCAGTTTGATATGTAAATGAAACTTTTCCTGCTTGTTCATTTGCAAGGGTAATTCCTGTTTTTTCTCCAAAACCCATCTTTGCAAAATAATCTAATAAAATCTTCCTATTTATAAAATTATTTACAATATTTATTACTCCAACATTTGAAGATGCTAAAAATCCTTGATCATATGTAATGTTTCCCCAACCATACTTATTCCAATCTGAAACAACAGTTTTATCTTCTGTTACATAAGAACCTGACTTAAATTTCTTGTTACCATCATATGTTCCAGCCTCCATAGCAGCCATATAAGTATATATTTTCATTATTGAACCTGGCTCATAAGGTTGTGCTACCGTTAAATCTAAATAGTTTTCTATATCAAGTATATTTGGATCAAAAGAAGGACTTTGTGCACTTGCAAGAATTGCTCCAGTTTTAGCATCCGCTAAAACTATTGTTAGCCAGTCATATTTATATTTCTTTTCACAAGCAGTTATAGCTTGTTCAACAAAAAACTGAATATTAGAATCAATTGTTAAATATATATTATTTCCATTTTGAGCTTCTTTGGTATATTCTTTTGTTCCTGCTATTTTATATCCATTTACATCCATTTGATATTTTGTAAATCCATTTGTACCTGATAATTGTTCGTCTAATAAAAGTTCAAGTCCCAACTCACCAGTTACTTTTTGATTTTCATCTTTTTTAGCATATCCAATTATATAAGAAGCAAAATCTCCATTTGGATAATATCTTTTTTGCGATTCAATAAAGCTTATTCCAGGTAGATTTAATGCCACGATTGCTTCTTTCTTCATTTCAGTAAGATTTCTTCCAGCATTACCAAACTCTACTTGATATAGTCCTTCTTGATTAAGTATCTCTAATATATCTTCTTCTTTCATATTAATTACTGTTGCTAATTTTTTTGCAGTATTTTTTTTATCTTTTACATGATATAGTTTATCTTCATTTTCACTTCTTTTTGGATCTAGATATGCTATTAAATTATATGATGAAACATTTTGTGCTAAAGCTTCACCATTTATATCAAAAATATTACCTCTTTTTGCTTCTATTGTGGCTTCAAATACACTTCTATCTGTTGCAAATTCTTTTATATTTCTATTATCTATTTCTGTTGCTGTTGCAAGAAAACTGACACGGTAAATAATAAAAACAAAACAAAAAAAAGCCAAAACAATAAATAAATTACTAAATTTTATATTGTTCCTGCTTTTATTCATTTTTAATCACCAACTTATTATTCAACTGTTTTTACGCTATTATAAGTATAACTTAATCCCATGCTTTTAGCAACATTTTCTAGGTTTTCTAAGGATGCTAATTCATTTATTTTCATTTGTAAACTTTCATTTGATTTTTCTTGAAATGTAATTTTTTCTTTTATTTCTTCAACTTCATAGTTTACTTCTGATAATTTAGATTTTGTTAATACGGATAAGTAAGGAAAAGACAATGCTAAAACAATTGTAATTGTATAGATTATTTTTTCAAATTTTGTTAATTTTCTCTTTGCTTTTGTTTTTTTCATTTTGTCTTTTCCTCTCTTTTCCAACCCTATTTTATTCTTTTTATTATTCTTAATTTTGCAGATTTAGATCTTTTATTATAACTTATTTCCTCATTTGAAGGTAATATTGGTTTATTTGTAATAAGTTTATAATCTGGTAATAATGATTGATCTACATTTGGCATACCTTTTAATAATGGATCTTCCATTGATGCTTCTTTAAATATATTTTTACATATTCTATCTTCTAAAGAATGAAATGATATTACACAGATATATCCGTTAACATTTAATAGTTCTAAAGCATCAAGTAATCCTGTTTTTAATTCAAGTAGTTCATCATTAACTTCAATTCTAATTGCTTGAAATACTTTTTTTGCAGGATGTCCATTTCTTTTATCTCTAAATGGAATACATTCATCTATTATTTCTACCAATTGAAATGTTGTTTCTATTGGTTTATTTTGTCTTTTTATAGCTATATTTCTTGCTATTCTTGAAGCATACTTTTCTTCTCCATAATCACGAAATATTCTATATAACTCTGCCTCTGGATAAGTATTTACTACTCCATATGCAGTTTTCACTCCTTCTTGATCCATTCTCATATCTAAATAGGCATCATTCATATAACTAAAACCACGATCTTTTTCATCTAGTTCTACGGAAGATACTCCTAAATCAAATAAAAAGCCATCAACTTTATCTATATTTTCTTCTTTTAATCTTTCTTTTACATTTTTATTTCCAGTATTAAATATTTTATAATTTGTACCAATTTCTTTTAATATCTTATTACTATAATTGCAAGCATCTATGTCTTTGTCAAAGGCGAATAAAAACCCCTTTTTAATCCTTTTTAATATTTCCTTTGAATGACCTGCATAGCCTAATGTCATATCAACATAAATACCATTTTCTTTTATATTTAATCCTTCAATTACTTCATTTAATAAAACACTTATATGTTTTTCCATAACTACCTATAAATCAAAATCAACTTCAAATAAATGATCTGCTACATCAGATAAGCTTTCACGATTATTTTTGAAATAATTTTCCCATTCTTCTTTTGCCCATATTTCTAATCTATCATTTACTCCAATAATTACACATTCTTTTAATAGATTGGCATAATCTGCTAATGGAGAAGTAATTTTGATTCTTCCTTGTTTATCAAATTCACAAATAGTAGCACCACTTAAAAAGATTCTTGTAAAACTTCTTGCATCTTTTTTTGTAAATGGTAAGGCTTTTAGTTTTGATACAACTTTTGACCATTCCTTTTCAGAATAGACAAATAAACAGTTTTCAAGTCCTCTTGTGATTACAATATTATCTCCAAGTTCTTCACGAAACTTTGATGGAACAATTATCCTAAACTTATCATCTATGTTATGATGAAACTCTCCCATTAACATTTTAATCACCACTTTCTACCACTATTATCCACTGTCTACCACTATTTTACTATTACTATTTGTATTTGTAAATAGTTTTGAAAAAAAAAGAATATTTTTTTATATTCTTTACACTATTAATAATTATCTATTAAATAATCATTAAAAAAAGACTTTTTAAAGTCTTATTTAAATCATTCCAAAATAACTATATATATCATTTGTACTTATTTTTAATATAATTAATATTAAAAACGATGCTATTAAAAATGGACCAAAGGGTAAAGCCTTGTCTTTACTCTTTATAAGTAAATATAATGCTGCAGGTAATGCTAATATTGTTGCAAATAATAATCCAAAAAATGACATAAGTAATGGTACACACATACCAAGAACAAATAAAAGTTTTATATCTCCTCCACCTAGTGATTCTTGTTTAAATAGCATATTTCCAATTAACATTACTAAATACATAAATCCAAACATTATTAATCCATATAATCCATATTTTAATGCTTCTACTATACCATAATTTAAAATGTTAATTATAAATATTACAATAGCAAAAAATATGTTTACTTGGTCTGGAATAATATAATAATTTAAATCGCTTACCATTACAATTGATAATAAAGAAGATAATGATAATGCAAGACCTAATTCATAAGTAAATCCAAATATAAAATAACTTATTGCAAATAAAATACCTGTTAACAATTCTATTAATGGGTAAAAAATTGATATTTTTTCATTACAACCCTTACATTTACCTTTTAAAAAGATATAAGAAACAATTGGTATTAGTTCAAAAAATCCAAGTTCTCTTTTACATTTTGTACAATGGCTTGGTGGATAAACAATAGATTCTCCAGTTGATAATCTCAAACCTACTACATTATAAAAACTACCCATTATTGTTCCAAAGATAAAAAATGATATTATATATATAATTTGCATAACTTCCCCCATCAGTTTTTATTTTATTTGATTGTAGAATGAGAACAAAGGTATTATTACTGCTAAAACTACTGTTCCAACCATAAGAGCTAGAAATACTATCATTAATGGTTCTATAAATGTGGTCATTCTTTTTACATAATTTGCATGTAAATCTTCATAATATTTTGCAACATAATCCATCATTATTGGAAGTCTACCAGTGTTTTCACCAGTTTGTAACATTTCATATGCTACAATAGGAAAAGCCCATTTTCCTTTAAATGAATCACTTATTTTTGCACCACGAGATAAATATTCTAATGAATCACTTATTATATCAGCATATACTTCATTTGAAGTAATTTTACTTAATATATCCATTGAATCAGTAATAAATACATCATGATTTAATAAAGATGCAAATGTTTTTGTAAACATAGTTACTTCTTTATAAATAATTATATCTCTAATAATTGGTAATTTCATTAAAAATGTTTGCATAGCTTTTCTAAATGGTCTTATTTTTTTAAATAACGCTATGTATATACCTACAAATACTGCTATTCCAATTAAAACTAAATATCCTTTTTTTATTAAAAATCCACTTGTTGCAATTACAATTTTTGTTATTGTTGGAAGATCTGCTCCTTGGTCTGCAAACATTCCTTCAAATTTTGGAATTACATTTGTTAATAAAAATATAATTACTCCTATTGAGAATATAAATATAATAGTAGGATATATCATAGCACTTGTTGCTGCTTTTTTTGTTCTATCTATTGAACTATAATAATCAGTCATATCATCAAGTATTCCAGGTAAATCTCCTGTCATTTCTGCTGTTTTTACCATATTAACTAATAACTTTGGAAATACTTTTTCTTGTGCTGAAAGAGCATTTGAAAAACTTTCACCTTTTACTAATTCATATACTATATCTGAATATATTTGCTTTTTGTATGGATTTTGTGTTTGTTTTTCTAAAATACGAACTGAATCAATAAGAGATATACCTGCTTTTAAATAAGTAGATAATTGTGTAAGCATAAATCCTAATTCATTATATTTTAATTTTTTGCTACCAATATTTATATCTTTTGATACTGCTACTTTTACTACATTATATCCTTCATTCCCCAAATAGACTTCTACTTCTTCTTTCGAATATGCATCTAAATACCCTTTTATTTTTTCATCAGAGGAATTTATTATTTGGTACTTAAAACAAATTTTTTTACTTCCTTCAGGAGCATTAAATACAAGAGGCTTATCTACACCAGTTCCTTTTACAACTTTTATTTGTTCTTCAATTACATCTTTTGTAAAATAGTTTTCATCATCATTACTAGAATCGTCTTTTTCAAGTTGATTAATCCCTGTCCCACTTCCATCAGAAGATGCATTATTATTTGCTTTTGTTTGTGCAACTATTCCAACTGATGGTGCAAATGGATCAACCTTTGTTTCTCTTTTTTCATTGAATTTAATGTTTCCTGTATTTAGTGTCGTTTTATGAGCCCAAGATTTTTTTTCTTCTTTGCTTTTATCTTCTTCTTTTTGTTTTTCCTCTTCTGGATCTAGTTTTTTTTCTTCCTTTAGTATTTCTTCTTCAGGAATATTTACAGTAATATATTTTTTTTTATCTACATTAGGATTAAATCCTACTAAACTCTTCTTTGGCTTATCTTTTTCTTCCAAGGATACCAACTCCTATTCTTATTCTATACAATAGTATTGTAGCCTATTCTAGTAAGTAAAGTCAAGAAATATAAAAAAAATTTCATATTTTATAATATAATTTTTCTTTAAAAAAAAGAATAGATTTTTATCTATTCTAATATAGCTTTAATTCTTCTTACTCCTGATGAACTTGCTTCTTCTTTTACTATTTTAAATGTACCAAGTTCATTAGTATTTTTTACATGTGGTCCACCACATAATTCTTTTGAAATATTTCCAATAAAATATACATTTACAATATCAGGATATTTTTCAATAAACATACATTCTGCTCCAATATTTAAAGCATCTTCTTTATTCATTTTTTCCATTCTAACAGGTACTGATTCATTAATATAACTATTTACTAAATCTTCTGCTTTTTTTATTTCTTCATCAGTAAGTTTTCTATCCCAAGAAAAATCAAATCTCATTCTTTCATCTGTAATATTACTTCCCATTTGATGTACTGTTGGTCCTAAAACTTCTTTTAATGCAGCATTTAGTAAATGCGTTGCTGTATGATATTTAATTGCAATATCACTATGATCTTGTAATCCACCTTTAAATTTTCCGCTTGCACCTTGTCTGGATTTTTCTTGATGTTCAATAAACTTTTCTTTAAATCCTTCAAAATCTACAGTAATATTTTTTTCTTTTGCAAGTTCTTCTGTTAATTCAATAGGAAATCCATAAGTATCATACAATTTAAATGCTAAATCTTTGTTTATAATATTATCATCTAAATTTTGTGTTATTTTTTCAAACTCTCTCAATCCTTTTTCTAAGGTTCTAGCAAATTTTGCTTTTTCTTGTTCTAATACTTCTAAAATAGTATTTCTATTTCTTTTTAATTCACTATAATAGTCTTGATATTTATCAATAATTATTGTAGCAATTTGTTCCTCAAAGTTGCTGTTTAAATCAATATTTAATGTTTTAGCATGTCTTATTGCTCTTCTTATTAATCTTCTTAAAATATATCCTTGATCTGTATTAGATGGTTTGATTCCTAAATCATCACCTGCTATAAAAACAGAAGTTCTAATATGATCTGCTAATATCCTCATACTCTTTTCATTGCCTTTATAAGGTAGATTAGAAAGTTTTTCTATTCTTTCTATAACATCTTTCCATACAGAAGTTGTATAATTATCTGTTTTTCCCTCTAGTACTGCTACTACTCTTTCATACCCCATACCTGTATCTACATTTTTATTCTTTAATGGTTCAATTGTACCATCTTCTTTTGAATTATATTGCATAAATACATTGTTCCATATTTCAACCCATCTATCATCTGTTGGATCAAATACTTCTGGTATTTCATCATCACTTCTAAAATAAAATATTTCTGTATCAGTTCCACAAGGTCCAATTGGTCCTAAACTCCACCAATTATCGCTTGCTGGCATATAAGCAATTCTTTCTTTTTTTACCCCATGGCTCATCCAAATACTTGCACTTTCATCATCTTTTTTTACCTTATCATTTCCTTCAAATACTGTAAATGCTAATCTTTCTAATGGTATTTCAAGTACTTTTGTTAAAAACTCAAATGAATAAGCAATTGATTCTTTTTTAAAATAATCTCCTAAACTCCAATTACCTAGCATTTCAAAAAATGTATGATGAGTACTATCCCCAATACTATCTAAATCTGTTAATCTAACACATTTTTGATAATCAACAAGTCTTGTTCCTAAAGGATGAGTTTCTCCTAATAAATAAGGAACTAATGGTTGCATACCTGCTGTATTAAATAATACTGTTGGATCATTTTCTGGCAATAAAGAAGCACTTGGTATAAATGTATGCCCTTTACTAACAAAAAAATCTATATATAGTTTTTTTAAATCTAATTTCATTGTATTACCTTATTTCTTTTAATATTTCTTCTAATCTTTTTCTATATGTTTCTTTATCATAATTATTGTCTATATAATAATCAGCAAATGAGATTGGTCCACCTTTTTCTAGTTTTTCTAGTTCATTTAAATCCCTATCTTTTGCTTCTTCTGTTGTATATGGTCTTGATTTTCTTATTTTTAATCTTTCATATCTAATTTTTTTATCTGTTATTACAGCAATAACAATTAAATCTTCTCCATATTTTTCTTCTAATATTTTGTATTCTGACCAAGAATAAAGCCCATCTATAACAACATTACCTTTTTTCAATCCTTCTTCAATTTTTGGAAGAGATAATATTGCATATGCTGCCATTCCATACTCTTCACGTATTCTTACACGCATTTTCTTATCGTTTTCTGGAGTATATTCAATACCTTCTTCTTTCATTTTATCATATGTTATACCACCAAAGTAAACTTTTGTCCATCCTTTTTCTTCTTCAAGTATTGTTGTTGCAATCGATTTTCCTGATCCTGTCATTCCTACTAAAGCTACTACTTTATTATTCATATATACCTCCTATGTTTTATTAAAAAAACTTAAATTAATAAGTTTTTATTCTTTAATTTGTGCTTTCTTCTTAATATTTTTTGTTACATTATACTTTTCATCAAAGTAACTTAATATAATTTTAATTCCTGCCATTACTGGTGTTGCTAAAATCATTCCTAATACTCCAAAGAAGTATCCAAATACTAATAACCCAATCATTATTGTTACTGGATGTAATTTCATTGTTTTTCCCATTACTAATGGTTGTAAAATTATTCCATCTATTTGTTGAATTGCAAATGCAATAACACCTGCTAAAATTCCAACAGTTGGACTAATTGTAAATCCTACTATTACACATATTGCTCCACCAATCCATGGCCCTATATAAGGAATAATATTAGTAATTCCACATATTAATCCAAATAATAATGGAGTTGAAAGACCAACTATACTATAACCAATTGCTGATAATATCATAATTATTAATGATATCAATAATGTTCCTTGAATAAAACTTTTAAATGCTGCATTTAGCTTTCTTAATATTGAATATGTTGCTTCTGAATATTTTTTTGGAACAAAATCAAATAAATGTCTTACTCTATCAAAATCTATTAATAAATAGAATCCAACAATTAGGCCAATAAAGAATGTTCCTATACTTGATACTAATGTTGATATTACTCCAATAGCAGTTTCTGGAAGTCCTGTTGTTAAGTTACTACTTAAAGTATTAATTGATGTATATACATTTTTTTCAATACCAGAGAAATCTATTCCAGTTGATGAAAGTTTATTGAATGCTCCACTTATACACTTACCTATTGATAAGAATAATGCTGGAAGTGTAGCAACAAAATCATTTATTTGTGAATATAACATTGGAATCATTATTCTAAAAAATAGATATAATACTAAAATAAATACACAAAAGACTACTATTGCTCCAATTATTCTTTTAACTTTTTTTGTTTGTAGCCAAGATACAATTGGATCAAGTAGCCATGCAATTACAAGTCCAATAAAGAAAGGTGCAATTACTTTAATTATTGTCCATAATATACTAAACACTTTTACTTCTTTCAATAACATAATTGAGACAAATACTATTGCTAATATAATACAAGCAAATAATATCTTTAAAATTCTTTTTGATAATCCAATTACTTCATTTAAATTTTTATAATCTAATTCTTCTTTCTTTTTCATATTTATCACCACTTTAAGTATAACATTTATTATTTCAAAAAAAAACCCTAATTTTTTAATAATTAAGGTTATTTACAACTGTCACATCCACATGAGCAATTATCTTTCATTGAAATTTTACCCATAAGATTCTTTATTTCGTTTTTTGCATCTTTTGGCATTAAGAAATATAACATTGCTCCTCCTGCTACCATTCCTCCAGCTACCCATATCATAGTAGTTGTAATTTTATTCATTTTGTCACCTCATAATTATTATTTGTATTTATAATTATTTAATACATGAAGTTATAAAATTCTTTAAATTTGTTTTTCTTATATTCTCTTTATCATTAAATATTGCTTTTTTTAATGCTTCTTCTTCACCAATTAAAATAAGCTTTTTCTTTGCTCTTGTTATTCCAGTATAAATTAGTTTCTTATATAACATAGTATTATATTTATTTAAAATTGGAATAATCACTACATCAAATTCACTTCCTTGTGATTTGTGAATACTTATTGTATATCCAAGTTTAATATTTAAAAAGTTGGCAGGAGTAAATCTAACTATATTTGAATCAAAGTCAACTATTATTTCTTTATGTTGTCCATCTTTTATTTTTATTATTTTACCAATATCACCATTAAATATATTTTCATCAACCATATTTACTAATTGTAATACTTTATCATCTTCTCGATAGGTTATTCCATTAGTAATAATATCACTTTTTTTATTATCTTTTGGATTAAGTATTTCTTGCATAAAGTAGTTTAATTCATCAATACCATTATCTCCTTTATATATTGGAGCAAGTACTTGAAAATTATTAAAACTTAAATCACTATATTGTAAAATATATTCTTTTAAGTATTCTTTTAAATGTTGGCTATCACTTTTAATAAAAGTTAAATCTTCATATTCATTAAAAATACTAAAATCTAAGTTATTATTATTTATATCATGTGCTAAAAGTGAAATGTTTGAGTCTTCTTCTTGTCGATATAGTTTATTTAGTTTTACAACATCAATACATTCGCTTTCAATAATATCTTTTAAAATTTGTCCTGGTCCAACACTTGGTAATTGATTATAATCCCCAATAATTACTATTCTTGTATTTTCTTTTAGCCCTAAAAATAAATTATGTAATAAATAAGTATCTATCATGCTTGCTTCATCTATAATCACAAATTTAACATCACTTGGATTTTCTTCGTTAATATTAAAAGTATTATCTTCTTTGTTCCATTTTAAAAATCTATGAATAGTAGATGCTGGTAATAATGTTTGTTCACTTATTCTTTTTGCCGCTCTACCGGTTGGTGCTAAAAGTGCTAAGTTTTTTATTAATTCATCATCATTTAAACCATTAACTTCTTGATAAATTTTAGTAATTGCTTTAATAATTGTAGTCTTTCCTGTCCCTGGTCCACCAGTTATAACTAAGAATTTGTTTTTTAATGCTGCTTTTATAGCTTTCAATTGGTCTTCATTATATTTTATATTAAAATATGTTTCATTATCATTTATTATATCATCGTTTATTATGTCTAATGTATTATGATTAGCTAAACAAAAAATTCTTTCTCCTACACTTTTTTCTGCATTATACATTTTATATAAATAGTATTTATTATCTTCTTCTACTATTTCTAAATTATCTTTTAATTTTTCTATTGCATCATTAATTACATTTTCATCAGTAATAAATAATGCTCTTTTTGTATAAACAATAATTTCATTATATGAAAAATAAGTATTTCCTGAAGAATAAGATAATTCATCTAAAACATATTTTATTCCCGCTTCTATTCTTCTAATATCATTATCTTTTATTGAAAAATTATTTCTAACTTGATCTATTTTTTTAAAACTTATATCATAAATATCATCAATGATTTGATAAACATTATTACAAACAATATCATTTGTAGAATCTTTATATTTATTATAAATACTTAATGAATCTTTTGTATTAAAGCCATATTTGTTCAAATCCACTATTGTTTTATAACTACTTTGATATTTTACTAAGTTATTGTATATTATATCTCTTTGTTTTTTTGTAACTGTAGGCACCAAAAATAAACTATCTGGATTTTCCATAATTATATCTAAACAATTTTCTTTTAAAACATCAACAATTTTACTTGCTTTTGTTTCTCCAATACCAGGAAATAAATTGCTTGATAAAAATTCTACAATATTATCTTTATCATTTGGTAACGTAATTTCATAACTTTCTACTAAAAATTGTTCACCATATCTTTCATGATTAGTCATTTTTCCGTTAAATAAATATAAATCACTTTCATTTAAATCAGAAAAATACCCTGTAAAAGTAATAGTAGAATTTTTTAAAGAAATTAAATCTTCACTTGTATCTCTCACTTTAAATAATCCGACAACATATCCTCTGTCAGATTTGAATATATACTTACGAAAATTTCCTTTTATAAAACTCATTATCATTCCCACCTTGTATATTTATTATATTTCATACGTTTGTTTGTGTCAATTTAAAATTAAAAAAGAGTAAATATTTACTCTATTATCTAGGTCTGACTTTATATTCGTCATCACCAAAATCAGTATTCATAAATTCTTTTGCTTCATCATAATTTGAAGCATTACCACCAGTAATAACATGACTAATAAATTTTTCTGAATCAGTTGGTGTTTTTTCTTTTATATTTTGTAATTCAGGAATATCTGGATAATCTTCTCTTTTTGCTTGACCTGTTCCTATCTTTAACAGAGCATCATTTAAAATAGTTTTGCTATGATTATTAACCATGTTTTCTACTTCTTTTGTTTCTCTTATAAATTTTTCTTGAGCCACAATATTTTGTTCTTTTCCATTAGAAATTCCACGATTTACTGATTGAATAAATTTTTCTTTAAAATTATCTTCTGAATTAATCACTTCTTTTTTTGTTTCAATAGAGTCACTTTTTTTAATTATATCATTAAAAGTAGAATGATCTAAATAATCATTTATTTTTTGTAATTCTTCATTTGAAAGAAATCCGTCTTTTTCTTCACCCATAACTTTTCTCCTTATCTTATGTAATAATTATATCATAACATTTCTTTTTTTACTATTACTTTACAAATACTATTTACATTTATATTGTCATTTAATTTCAAATATAAATAATTACCAGTATGTCCATAAGAATAATTATCTTCATTTTTTTCTATTAAAACATTTACTTCTTTCCCAATAAATGAGTCTTTATATTTTTTTTCTAATTCTTCAGATAAATTTATTAATCTTTTTACTCTATCCTTTTTAATATTTCCATCTATTTGATTTTTCATGTTTGCTGCTACCGTACCATTTCTTTTAGAATATGGAAATACATGTATTTTAGAAAAATTAATTTTTTTTATAAACTCCATACTTTCTTGAAAATCTTCTTCAGTTTCATTTGGAAATCCTACTATTACATCAGTAGTTATTGAAATATCAGATCTTACTTTTCTTATCTTATTTATTATATTTATGAATTGTTCTTTATTATATTTTCTATTCATTAATTTTAGTATTTTATCACTACCACTTTGTAATGGAATATGTAAATGATTACATAAAATATTGTTTTTTAATAGTTCTAAAAACTTATCATCTAATTCAGTTATCTCTATTGATGATATTCTTAATCTTTGTAAGTTTTTTATTTTTAATATGTCTTCTAATAAAGCAGAAAAACTTGTATTTAGATCTTTTCCATAATTTCCAGTATGAATGCCAGTTAAAACTATTTCTTTATAGTTATTATTTACTAAATTAGTTATTTCATTTATTACTTTTTTTTGTTCTTTTGAGCGACATTTTCCTCTTACATAAGGAATGATACAGTAAGCACAATAGTTTTCACATCCATCTTGTATTTTTACAAATGCTCTTGTTCGATCTTCAAAATGTTTTATTTCCATATCTTCAAATGGTACTCTTTGCATATTATATTTTTCATTAATATGAATCTTGTTTTTTAAATGTTCTTCTACTAAATCTACTATTTTAGATTTATTATAGTTTCCAATTACTATATTTATGCCAGTTAAATTAAAATCAGTTGCACTTTCAATAAAACAACCACATACTACTAAACAAGCATTGGGATAATTATTTCTAATATGATTAATTACTTTCCTACTTTTTAAATCTGCATTATTTGTTACAGTACATGTATTAATAACATATATATCACATTCTTCCTCAAATGGTACTATTTCATATCCTCTTTCTTTGAATAAACTAATTATATATTCACTTTCATATAGATTTACTTTACATCCTAAATTATATATTCCTACTTTCATATATACCTCCAAAAAAAAGCAAATTAGATTAGTCTAATTTATCTTTAAGTTTTTTTAGTTCTTTTAAGAAATCTTCTGTCTTTTTAATTTCTACTTCAAGTTCTTTAATATTAATTGTTTCACCAAGTTCATTATACTCTTTTTTATAGATAATATCTCTTTTTACTCCAAATACTGGTGATATAACATCAGATGATTTAAATTTTTTTGTTTCTTCAGCTGGTTCATTAAGAAAAATATTATTGTCTTCTACTAATTGTTCTTTTCCAATAGTAGGGATTATTATTTCTTGTGGTTCTATTTCTTCAATAGATTCTCCTTTATAAAGTAATTCATCTATTGTTATTGGTTCATTTCCTTCATCTGCTAATACTTTTTCATTTTCTTCATCAATATTTAAATCTGTATTTATTAACTCATTATAACTAATAATTGATTTTTCTTCTTGAACTCTTTCAAAAAAAGTTGGGCCAATCAAATCAGGTTTTTCTTCATATACCATCTTTTTAGCAGCTTCTTCTATTGCTTTTTTTGCATCTTCTTTTGTTTCTTCATTTTCTACATAAACTACATCTTTTTTTTCTTCAATATTTAACTCAAAATCATTTAAATCATTATTTACTTTTTTTCTTTTATTTGGTTTACTTTCAATAACATATCTATTATTGCTTTTATTTTCTATAATTACGACAATAAGTAATGCAATTACTATTACTATAATTACTCCTAACATGAAGTATATATTTTTTTCACCAATACTATTAATAAATTCTTGCATATTTACACCTCAAATTTCTTTGTACTTATATTCTAACATAAAAGTTTAAAAATGCAATAAAAATAGATAGAAAAAAATTGGTTTATTAAACCAATTTTAATTATATGTTTTAGTTATTAGATAAT
>CAZCLV010000009.1:0-20465 GCA_964499645.1 uncultured Mycoplasma sp. | reverse complement strand
ACTATCTGTCATAAGTGGCATATCTCCCAAGAATATTTCTTGTTCTTTTACTTCACCGGTTTCATTATTAAATAGTCTAACATCCACTTTTAGTGGAGCAGCATATGTTGCATATCTTTCTTTGCATTCTTTTATTGAGTATCTTGGTTCATCAAAATGATAATCTCCAAATACCAAAGATAATGTACCAGCAAAATTTTCTACGGGGAATAAATCTTGAAATACCTCTTCTATTCCTTTTTCTACAAACCAGTTGTATGATTTTTTTTGAATTTCTAGCAAGTCATTTAATTCATATGAATTTCTTATTCTAGAAAAACTTCTTCTTTTACGGTGGTCACCACAATTAATTACTTTGTAAGCCACTTAAGTCACCCCTACTTTCAAATTTTTTAAAACTATTTGTATGTCATTATGACACACTGCCAACTTATATTATTAACATATTTGTAGCAAATTGTCAATCAAAAGTTGCATTTTATTATATAAAATCCTTTGTTTTTTAATAATAAGGTTACTTTGCCTATTTCAGATAAATCTTTCATAGTGCTTTCAGCTCCTTGTTGTTTATTAATAACAAAGTATAACGTGCCATTTTCTTTTAAATGGTCTTTTGCATTAAATAGTATTTCATATACTACTTTTTTCCCTGCCCTTATAGGTGGATTTGTTACAATATAGTCATATTTTTTGTCTATATTTTCATAGATATTGCTAATAAATACATTAGCTTTTTCAACATTGTTCTCTTTTATGTTCATTTCTGTTAAATGAATAGCTCTTTTGTTTACATCTACCATATCTATTTGAATATGAAAAAAAGAGGATAAAATGATACCAAGAACTCCATAGCCACATCCAACATCAAGTACATTTCCTTTTAAATCTTCATGAATTAGCTGTTCTAATAATGTTCTACTACCAAAATCTAATCCTTTCTTTGAAAAAACACCTGAGTCTGTATAGAAATTAAAGTTCTTGCCAGATACTTTTACCAACACTTTTTTTAAATTACTTTTTAAATTTTCATTCGTAAAATAGTGATTCATTATATTGCCCCTTTTAAAACGAGAAAAAGCCAAATTGCATTTTGCATTAAGGCTTTATTATAAGTTTTAATTATTTTAATTCTACTGTTGCGCCAGCTTCTTCAAGTTTAGCTTTTAATTCATTTGCTTCTTCAGTTGGGATGTTTTCTTTAACATTTCCACCAGCATCAGCTATATCTTTTGCTTCTTTTAATCCTAAACCTGTAACTTCTCTGATGATTTTAATAACATTAATTTTAGCTGCTCCAGCGTTAACTAACACAACTGTTTGTTTTGATGGTCCTTCTTCAACTGCTGCTACTGCAGGTCCTGCTGCAACTGCAACTGCACTTGGGTCAACACCAAATTCTTCTTTCATTGCGTCAACTAATTCCTTTACTTCTAATAATGTCATTTCTTTTAATGAACTAATAAATTCATCTTTTGTTATTTTTGCCATAACTTTATTCCTCCTTATTTTAATTTTAATTATTTTCTTTTGTTTGGCTTATCCATTAAATATGGATCATGATCAACATAATGGTCAATTAAGTTGCCATCTTCGTCGATAACACCCATCCATATTAAAGAATTTCTTGCATTAATTTTTGCTTCTTCTGAATTATCTGATTTTAGCACTTTAAGATATTCTTTCATTGATTCTAAGTATTCTTCATCAGTAGTATATTTCATATTAGCTTTCCTTTTGTTCTGATAAAAGGTTAAGTGCAATACTTAAATCTTTTACTATTCCAATCATTCCACAAGCTAACATTGTATATAAACCATCTCTTGATGGAATTGTAGCAAATTCATTTAATTTAGATTTATCTGCTATATTTCCTTCTACTATACCAACTTTTAATTGTAATGTATCGTTCTTTTTAGCACAATCACTTAATACTTTAATTGCTGCTATATCATCACTACTAAATACAATTGCAGTTGGTCCTTCAAGATAGTTATTTAAGTCAATGTTTAAATCTTTAAATGCTAGTTTTAATAATGTGTTTTTATAGATTTTATAATCAGAATCGCTTTCTTTAAGCTTGATTCTTAAATCTTTTGATGCATTATCAGTTAATCCACTATAATCAAATAATACTATTGTTTTTGAATTATCAATTTTATTTTTGATTTCGTTTACTATATCTTTCTTCATTTCTAAGATTTTTGTACTTGGCATAAGACACCTCCTTATAATATTTATATTTATTGTGCCTATAATATAAAAAGTCTTTGTATTACAAAGACTTCTATTTTTATCATATAAGTCCTCGGTAGGATTTACAAAATTACCTACTGTCTTTGGCACTACAAATTTCTAATATGTATTATATCTTATTTTTTATTAATTGTCAAAACTATTTTTATCAATTTTTATAGATGGACTCATTGTAGCAGATATTGCTATTTGCTTAACATATGTTCCTTTTACAGATACTGGTTTTGCTTTTAGTATTACTTTAGTAAATGTATCTAGGTTTTCTAATAAATCATTTTCAGAAAATGATACTTTTCCTATTACTCCATGAATGTTACCAAAACTATCTGTACGATATTCAACTCTTCCTGCTTTAGCATCTAATACTGCTTTTTCAACATTAGTTGTAACAGTACCAGTTTTAGGATTTGGCATTAAGCCTTTTGGTCCTAAAAGTTTACCAATTTTACCAAGAGCTGGCATCATGTCTGGAGTAGCTATCATTACATCAAATTCAAACCAGTTTTCTTTTTCTATCTTTGTTAATAAATCAATATCACCAACATAATCTGCTCCAGCTTTTTCTGCTGCTTTAGCATTATCGCCTTTTGCAATAACAAGAACTCTACTAACTTTACCAGTTCCTTTTGGTAAATTAATTGCTCCTCTTAATTGTTGATCTGCTTTTTTAACATCTAAATTTAAATTCATTGCTACTTCTACAGTTGCATCAAATTTAGTTGAAGATAGTTCTTTAATTAATTTTACTGCTTCTTCTTTAGTATATAATTTATTACTATCTATTTTTTCCTTATTAGATCTATAGTTTTTACCTCTATATTTCATTTTATTTCCTCCTTATGTGGTATTAACAGCGATTTTTCATTTACCTCCCACATAGGTAAATCATTTTTATTCTTCTTCAGTTTTTTCTTCGGTTGCTGGTGTTGCTTCTTCTGTTTCTTCTGCTTTTTCTGCTTTAGCTTCTTCAACAGAGGCTTCCATTGCAGCTAGTTCTGCTTCACGAGCAGCCATTTCTTTTTCATGTTCTAATGCTTCTGCTCCTTGTTCAGCTAATTCGGCATCATTAACACCTTTAATTGCAACTCCCATGTTACGAGCAGTTCCTTCAATAATATTCATTGCTTCTTCAACATTATATGCATTTAAGTCAGGTAATTTGATTTCAGCTATTGCTTTTAAATCATTTTTATTTATAGTTGCTACTACTTGGTTTGCACCTTTTGCAGAACCTTTTTTGATTTTTGCATATTTTTTAACTAGGAATGCTGCTGGTGGAGTTTTAATTACAAAGTCAAATGATCTATCATCATAAATTGATATTTCAACTGGTAAAACGTCTCCCATCTTATCTCTTGTTGCTTCATTATATCTTGTACAGAATTCTCCTAAATTAATTCCTGCTGGTCCTAATACAGTTCCAACTGGAGGAGCTGGTGTTGCTTTACCTGCTTCAATTTGTAATTTAATTTTTTTAACAACTTCTTTTGCCACGAAAAACACTCTCCTTTATTTTAATATTTTTGTCTTTCATGAGTGGTCATAATAGCATCGCTGTATTTAGCTTTATGCCTCCCACTTATTTATACCAATATTGATAAATCAATAATTAGTAAGCGTTTAAATAATAACACTAAATGATATTTTATGCAAGCATTTTTTATTCAAAAATTATTTTATGCTTTCTCTATTTCTGATAATTGTACTTCAACTGATGTTTCTTGCCCAAATAAGTCAAGTAATACAGTAAGCTTTTGATTTGGCATATCTAATGTATCTATTCTTCCTTCCATTCCACTGAATGGTCCAGATATTACTTTTATTAATTGTCCTTCTTGTAGGTCTGTTGCCACTTCTAATCTACTCATTCCCATATTATTTAAAATTTTATCTACTTCATATGGTTGTAGAGGTGTTGGTTTTGCCCCCTTACCAGAAGAACCAATAAATCCTGTAACCCCTGGCGTATTTCTTACAATAAACCATGCTTCATCTGTCATTATCATTTCTACTATAATATATCCTGGAAATAACTTTTTAAGTTTTTCTTTTGTTACTCCGTCCTTAATTTCTACTTCTGTTTGTTCTGGAACTATTACTCTAAAAATGTAATTTTCCATGCCCATAGATGATGTACGCATTTCCAATTTTTCTTTTACCTTTTTTTCATGCCCAGAATAAGTATTAACTACATACCATTTTTTATCCATTATCTTAACACCGCCTTTACATATGCCATAATTATACTAAATAAATAAAAATATCCTGATAAAATAATTACAAATCCTAATGTGACTATTGTATATTTACCAATATATTTTTTATCTGCCCAATGAACTTTTTTCATTTCTGCAATAACATTTTTAAAAAATCCTAATATTTTTTTCATTTTCCACCTCATATTTTTTTTCAAATAAAAAACACTTTCATGTGTTGTATATAATTTAGCACAATAAAATGTTTTTGTCAATTGTTTTTATTACCACCAAGGACTATATCCTTTTTTTGCATTAAGTGCTGGGAAAGATACTAGTTTTCTTGGATCAAATATTCTTCCATCATTAGCGTAGTAATTATAATAAGTATAACTATGTGATTTGTCTATTCCATAATAATGTCCATTTAATGTTTCAAAATGTAAATGAGCTCCACTTGAGCATCCATCCCATGGCGTTTTATTACCACCACCAACTGTACCTATTTTTTGTCCTTTTAAAACAATATCTCCAACTTTAACTGTTATATTTAGCATATGCCAATATCTTGTTGTATAGTATTTTCCATCTACTATATGATTGATAGTTACTATTCTTCCACCACAACTATTTTTATTCCAATCCACATGTGAAACTCTTCCAGAAGCCGCTGCTAAAATAGCAGTTCCTTCAACATTTCCTCCTAAATCCATTCCCTTATGCCAAGAAGTTTTTCCTTGCCCATCACAAGTGCTATAATCGTTAAAAGATCTATATGGATTACATCTCCATCCATAGTTATCAGAAACGTACCCTGTTTTTAACGGTTTAATAAAGTTTGTATCATACGGAACACTACTGTTACAAGTAGTTAAATCTTGCGTTTCTTTACACCCAGCATCAACATAAAATTTTATTAATGTTTCAACTGTTTTAATTTCTTGGTTTATTCCTATTGACGCATCACTATACACTACTTTTTCATTTCCAAGTTTAACTAATTCGTTTTCAGTGGCTTTATTTAAATTTTCTAGTTCTTTTTTCTTTATTTCCAATTGTTTAATCTTTTCTTTATTTTCCTCAATTAGATTATTCATTTTATCTACTAGCTCATCACTTTTTTTTGTTAATTGTTCTATTACAGAAACACGATAAATTAAATCTGTAAAGTTTTCTGCTCCAAAAACATATTTTAAATAAAAGTTTTCACTATCAGATATTTGAAGAAATGACACTAATTCTTTTATTTGTTCTTCTTTTTCTTTTATTTCTATTTCTAATTCTTTTATTTCATCTTCTTTATCTGCTGCTTCTTGCATTGTAGTTGAAACATCAATTTGTATTTGCTTTATTTTTGCTTTTGCAGCATTAACTTTTTGTTGTATTTCTGCAGCATTTTTTTCGTTTTCAAGTTTTTTTGCCTTCATTTCTTCTAATTCTTTACGATAATCTTGAATTGTTCTTGCAGAAACATTATTAATAGTTAAGAATGATATGCTAATAATAAAAGTAAATAAAAGAATCTTTTTTATATACTTCATTACTTATTAATATACCTCCTTACTGCTCTTGCACTACCCAACATACCTACTACCATGCCAATTGCAAGTATTAACACTGATGCTTGATATATAAAAGGATTTGGTTCTATTAATTTTATTATTGGAGAAAATAATTGTCCTCCAAAGTATTGAAACATTTTTGAATATCCAATTGTTATTATTAATATTGGTATTATCGCACCAATTATTCCCAATACAATACCTTCTACTATGAAAGGAAGTTTTATTCTTGTATTACTTGCTCCTACTAATCTCATAATAAAGATTTCATCTTTCCTAGAAAATATTGTTAGTTTTATCGTATTAATAATTAAAAATATTGTTACTAAAGCTAAAGCACCCGCTGCAATTAGAGTGGTCTTTTCTATTGCATCAAAGACTCCTACTAGTTTTTCTACTAGTCCTTCCCCATATTGAACAGTATTAACTTTTTCTATTTTTTCTAGTTCTTCTGCCGTTTTTTTAATTATTTCTACATCTTTTACTTTAATAGTATATGTATCTTTTAATGGATTATCTGTTGCTTCCCATCCATCTAAAATACCACTTAATTCGCTATAATCTTTTGACATAGTTTCTTTTACTTCAAGTTTAGATTTAAATTCATAACTTTCAATATTATCAACTTTTTTTAATTTTTCTACAAAGGACTCTTGTTCTTGTTCTGTTGTATCATTATCTAAAAACACCACTACTGTTACATCTTCTTTTATTTGTGTAGTAAAGTTTTTAACATTTTCTGATATTAAGAGTGAAGCAGCAATTATAATTAAAGTTATTGTTATACATGAAACTGATGCCAATGATAAACTAAAATTTCTCACTACACTTTTAAATGCATCTCTAAAACTTCTAGCAAACATTCTAAAGGTCTTCATGTTTATATGCTCCTTCCTTATAATCTTTCACTATTCTTCCTTCTTTTAATGCTATTACTCTTTTTTTCATTCTTTTTACAATTGTTATATCATGAGTTACCATTAAAATAGTAGTTTCTAGTTCTTCATTAATCTTTTCAAGCACTTTCATTATTTCCATACTAATTTCTGGATCAAGGTTTCCTGTAGGTTCATCACATATTAATACTTTTGGATTGTTTACAATTGCTCTTGCTATTGCTACTCTTTGTTGTTCTCCACCTGATAATTTGTCTGGATAGCTCTTTGCCTTGTGTTTTAATCCAACTTTATCTAATGCTTCAAGAACACGTTTTCTTATTTCTTTTGTTTCTGTTCCAGTTACTTCAAGCGCAAAAGCAATGTTTTCATATACTGTTAATTTTGGTAATAATTTATAATCTTGAAATACTATTCCAAGTTTTCTTCTTAATTTATATACTTTACCACTTCTTAGTTTTGAAACATTTACTCCACCTATTGTTATTTCTCCACGAGTTGGTTTTTCTTCACGATAAAGCATTTTTATTAATGTTGATTTCCCACTTCCAGATCCACCAATTATAAATACAAATTCCCCTTTATTAATTTGCAAATCTACATCATATAAGGCACCTACCCCATTAGGATAAGTTTTATATACATTTTTCATTGTAATAAGTTCCATAAGTACCTCCTTAAAACTTAATTATCGTACATTATATTATAACATTTTTTTTGGAAATATCCTTGATAGAAATCTCTTTTTTTTATGATTTACACTATTTATTTTAATATCTTGTCCTTTTACTTCATAACTATCTGTTATAGTTACAAAAGCATTTTTATCTATATCTTTTATTCCTTCTTTTACAAGAAAATATTCTTTTGTAGGAATAACAGTCATTATTGCTTTTTGTTGTTCTCCTAAAAATTTTCCTTTTGTATCAAAGATAGTAACATCATGATTCAAATCTTCCATAATAAACTTTTGAATCAAAGCACTTTCTTTGCTTATTATATAAAACATTTTATTTCTTGATATCCCTAATAAAATTCTTTCACTTACTACTTTACTAATATATAAGAAAATAATTGCATACATAACCATATTAGCTCCAAAGATAAAGCCACCAGTTATTACTATAATTGAATTAATTATAAAAGTAGTTCTTGGTACAGAGCCCTTTTTCTTGCTATTTATTACTTTTGACAGTGCTCCTATACCACCAGTATTAAGACCTGTAGTATAAATTATTCCATTAGTTAAGCCATTAATTACACCTGCTACTACTGAAACTAATAAAAGTGATGATAAATCTAAATTAAACACAGTTCCTACATTTTTTGTTAATTCTACAAAAAGCGGATAACTTATTGTTACAAATATTGCAGCAAGAGTATCTTCCTTGCTTAAAAAACATATACCTAATATCATTAAAGCAAAGGAAACAATAAATATCATTATAGATGGTTCAATATTAAATAAACCTTTTGTAATAATTGCTATTCCTCCGGCTCCCCCTACTACTAAATTTGTTGAATTTAAAAACAAGTTGTAATTTATTGCACCAATAAGTTGAACTATTGCAAATATAGTAAATCTTTTAATATAATGTTTTTCTTTTATGTTTTCTACTTTATTCATTATTCTCCACCTAAAACTTCATAGGCATCTACAGCTGTAAAAAATGCTACTTTGTCTATTTCATAAATCCCTTCTTTAAATTTATAATACTCTTTTGTTGGTATTACAGTAAATAAAACACTATTTTTTCTATTTGTATAACCGCCTTTTGCATTAAATACTGTTATACTATGTCCTAAAGTATTTATAACAAACTCTGAAACTTTTTCTTCTTCTTCCGTAATTATATAAAATGCCTTACTATTTGATATTCCTAATAATACTTTATCTGTTAAAAGGCTAATCATATATAAGATTATCATTGCATACATAAACTTTGTCCAACCAAATACAAATGCTCCGCTCAATACAATAAGTCCATCTACAATTATCATTGATGTCCCCATAGATGTTTTAAAATATTTAGACATTATTTGATTTAATATATCTGTTCCTCCGGTTGTAAATCCCGCCTTAAATATTAATCCAGCCCCAAATCCATATAATACTCCGCCAAAAATAGCAAGTAGTAATTGATCACTCATATCAATTTTAATAATTGTACCAATGTTTTCTGTTAATTTTATAAGTATTGGAAACAATATTGATCCAAATATTGATCCCATTGTCTTTTTTTTGCCTAAAAATATAAATGATAAAATAAGACATATTAATGAGCCGAGCATAATAAATAAGGATGCATCAATATTGAAAAACTTTTTTGCTATTATACTTAAACCACTAACACCACCAAATACTATATTGTTTGGTAGTATTAATAAATTAAAAGATACAGAAGTTATTATTAACCCAAGTATTAATTCAAAATATCTTTTTATTTTATGTTTCTTATATATTTGTTTTACTATATCTCCCATCTTAACTTCTCCTTAAATAGCTTTCTATAAACATATCTATATTTCCATCTAATACTGATGTGACATTACTTGTTTCAGCATTAGTGCGATGATCTTTTACCATTGAATATGGATGCATTACATAACTTCTTATTTGAGAACCAAATACTATATCTTTATGTTGTCCTTTTAAATCATTTAATTCTTGTTCTTGTTTTTCAATTTCTAACATTTGTAATTTATTTTTTAATATTTCCATTGCCTTTTCTTTGTTTTGTAGTTGGCTTCTTTCATTTTGACATGTTACTACTATTTTAGTAGGTAAATGTGTTATTCTTACAGCACTATCTGTTGTATTAACACTCTGTCCTCCTGCCCCTCCTGAATGATATACATCTATTTTTAAGTCTTCGTCTTTTATGTTAATGTTTATTTCTTTATTATATTCAGGAGTCACTTCTATTGAAGCAAAAGATGTATGTCTTTTATTATTAGCGTCAAATGGAGATAGACGAACTAATCTATGAACTCCTTTTTCACATTTTAAATAGCCATAAGTATTAATTCCTTCTACTAACATTGATACTCTTTTTATTCCTGTTTCATCGCCTTCTTGATAATCTAAAATAGTTGTTTTAAATCCTTTCTTTTCACAATATCTTAAATACATTCTATATAGCATGTTTGCCCAATCACAAGCCTCTGTTCCTCCCGCCCCCGAATGAACTTCTAATATACAATTACAGTTATCATATTCACCATTTAATAAAAGTTCTAACTCTAAATTGTCAACTTTTTCTTGTATTTTTGGCATTTCTTCTTCTATTAAATCTATTATTTCTTTATCTTCAGTAGTTTCTATTAATTCTATCATTTCTAAATTAGATGTTATTTTTTCCTTTATCTCTATAATATCTGAAATTAAATTTTTTAAATGATTTAGTTCCTTTATAATTGAATTATATTTTTCTCTATCATTCCATATATTTTCATCTTTTAGTTCATCTTCTAAATCCTTTATTCTTTCACTTTTTTTATCAACGTCAAAGATGCCTCCATAAATCGTTTATTTTATTTAAATTTGTTAAAAAGAATTTTTTTATATTATTTATTTCCATATCCTTTTCTCCTTAATTATATACCTAATTTGATTATACAATAATTTAAAAAAAATCTCTACATATTTAGAGATTATTAATTGCTATTCTTTTTTAATTCTTCTATTTCTTTATTCATTGCAATAACCATTTTTTGAAGTATTAAAATTGAATTTTCATTATTATAATTTAATTCTTGAAAATTATGTTGTCTTTCAGCTTGAACTTGTTTATAAAAAGCATTAGTGCACAAAACTTGAGCAGTAAGCATTAGCCAATTTCCCAAAGCGTTTTGTTCATTAGCAGTTAAATCATCTATTAATAAATAACCAACCGCCACTGCACTAAATGAAAATAATTTTGGGGGTACATTAGGAATTATGCTCATATATAATTACCTGCCTCTTAATAAATTATATTCAAATAATTTCATTCTTTAATTATTTCTATTATTTGTTTAATTGCTCTATCTGCTTCTGGAATAGGCTGTAAAACAAAAACATGATTCATTTTTTCATATTCATAATAGTTTATAGAAATATTGTTTTCTTTACATTTTTTATAAAATTTTCTAGCATCAGGCAGAAATATTTCATGCGTACCTACAAATAAAGATATTTTTCCTAAATTCTTTAAATTGCCATTTATTGGGCTTAGCAAATAATTGCTTTTATCTTCACCTTTGCTCCATAAATCAGCCATAGTTGTAAGTGTTTTTGACGATAACTGTGGGTCCAATTCTTCATAATTCAATATTTCTGGATTACTTAAAGTTAAATCCAACCATGGTGAGAGTAGTATTATATCTTTTGGTTGTAATTTCTTTTTTTCTTTTAGCATTAGCGCTAATGCTAGCGCTAATCCACCACCTGATGAATCTCCCATTATTGTTATATTTGAAGAAACTGTGTTTTTAAATATTTTTTTATAAAATTGATATACTTTTCTAATTGAATCTTTATAATTACTAAAAACTGATTTTGGATATAAGGGCATCACTATAGTGCAATCTAATTTTTTTGATAACTCATCTAAAAATTGAAAATGAAATAGTAATGGATTGCTAAAATATGCTCCTCCATGTAAATAAAATATATATTTATTATTTTTAATGTTTTTATTATTTATAATAAAATATTCCATTCCATAATAGCTATGTTTTTTTATTTCTTGTTTATATGGTATCTTAGGTAATTCAAAAGGAATATTTCCTAATTCTTTTCTTTTTTCTATTTTTTCTTCAAGTAAATCTTCGTTTTCTGCTCTTTTTTTATACCCACTTATTTTTATTGCATTTTCCAATAATTTGCTTTTTACACTTCTTTTTTCATATCGAATAATATAGATTGAATAAACAATTATTAATAAAATAAAAATTATTAGTATTAAGTTATTATCCATATTCATTCTCCTTACAATATAATTATAGCATTTATTTTAAATTGAGAAAATATTTAATTAGCATACTTGTTTAAAATATTCAATAGATTGGGAATAATAGTGTTAATAAGTGCTATGATACTTTGATTTACTAAATTATTAATAAATAATTACTATAGAACCATATATACATTTACCCTTAAAAGTATTTTAAAAAAATGTAGACTATGTTTTTTTACCTGTCTACATTTTTTTATTACTTTATAATTTTTGTTTTTTGCTTTATACTACTTCTAAATTTAAAGTACTTATTTTTATATCATTATTACCTGATATTATTTTGTCAATAATTATATTTTCTAAATAATCTGATATCACCTTATCTACTTTTCTAGCACCATATTTTTCATATTCACATAATGTTTTTATTTCTTTTAATATATTATTAGAAATACTAAACTTTATATTTTTTGCTTTATAATTATCTCTTAATTTTTTTATTTTTTTTGTTATTATTTTGTTTATAGTCTCTTCATCTATTTTATTAAAATATATTATATTATTTATTCTATTTAAGAATTGAATTCCAAAAAAATTTTTAATTTCTTCATTTATATTTTTTTCTTTATTTGAATTAAATCCTAGATCTTTTGCTTCGCTACCCAAGTTTGATGTCATTATAATAATTGTATTATCAAATCTAATAGTATTTCCTCTTGAATCTCTTGCTTTTCCCTCATCTAATATTTGCAAAAATAAATCTACAATATTATGATTTGCTTTTTCTATTTCATCTAATAATATTATTGAATATGGCTTGTCTCTAACTTCTTCAAAAATGTTTTTAGTATCATTATAGCCAATATATCCTGGAGGAGACCCTATTATTTTACTAATTGAATGACTTTCTTGATACTCACTCATATCTAGTCTTATTAAGTTTTCCTTACCATAATAATTTTTCGCATATTCTTTTGCAAGTAATGTTTTCCCCACTCCTGTTGATCCTACAAATAAAAATGAATAAGGAATGCAATCTTTTTTATAACCATATCTAATTTTTTTAGTTATATTATAAATTTTATTTATTGCATCATCTTGACCTATTATTATGTTTGATAATTTTTCTTTAAAGCTTTTAAGCTCACTATTTTTATTATCTTCAAAAACAGGTATTTTGCTTTTTGATTCTATTACTTCTCTAACATCTTTTATTGTTACAATTTTTAAACTTTCAGCATTTAGATTTTTTAATTCTAATCTATTTATTTTTGTTTCAATTTCTTTTTCTTGTTGTTTTAAATTAAATGCATTATTAAAGTCATTATTTATTATAGAGTCCTTTTTATCTTTTTTTATTTGTTCTAATTTAGAACTTAGTTCTTCTAATTGTTTATTTTTTGAATCTTTTGTTATTGATACTTTTGAACAAACTTCATCTAATATATCTATAGCTTTATCTGGCATTTTTCTATCATATATATACTTATTTGATAATTCTACAATAGAAGAAATTATACTATCACTTACTTTTACTTTATGATATCCTTCATATATTGGTGTTAATTTGTTTAATATATCTTTTACTATATCTAAATTTGGTTCTAAAATTTCTATTGTTTGAAATCGTCTTTCTAAAGCTTTATCTTTTTCTATAAATTGTTTGTATTCTTCAGTAGTTGTTGCTCCTATTACTTTTATTTTTCCCCTTGCTAAAGCTGGTTTAAGTATATTAGATGCATCAATAGCACCTTCTGCTCCACCTGCTCCTACTAAAGTATGAATTTCATCTATAAAAACAATAATATTATTATCTTTTTCTAATTCTTTTATTATTTTTCCAATTCTTTCTTCAAATTCTCCTCTATACTTTGTTCCTGCTACTAAATTTGACATAGATACTGAAATTATTTTTTTATTTTTTAATGACGGAACTTTATTTGTAACTATTAATCTTGCTAGTTCCTCTACTATGGCAGTTTTTCCTACTCCTGCTTCTCCTATTAGTATTGGATTATTCTTTGTTCTTCTAGATAATATTTCTATTAATCTTTTTAATTCCTTATCTCTTCCTACAACAGGATCTATCTCATCATTTTTACATTTTTCATTTAAGTTTATTCCATAACTATCTATTGTTAATTTAGTAGTTTTTACTTTTTGATTATTGTTTATATAAAAATCATTATATAATGCATCAATACTTACATTCATTCCTAGAAGAATTCTTATTGCTATTCCTTCTCCTTCATCAAATATTGCCAGTAAGATGTCATTGCAATCCACATACTCTTTGTTTTTGTCTGATGAACTCATTGTGGCATTTTCTAATATATTTCTTAAAAGAGGAGTATACAAAAAGAAATCATTACTTTCTTTTCCAAGACCTACTATATTAATTAATTCTGTTTTAAAATTTTTATATGTTATACCATGCTTTTCTAATTTTTCTATATCTTTTTTATTTCCATATTTTAATAATGATAAAAACAAATGCTCACTACCTATATATGGATGTCTTAGATTAACCATTTCTTTTTTCATATTTATTAATACCTTTTTTGCCTCTTCATCAAATTTTGAAAACATATTTATTCCTCCCATTATTATTCTATGTATATAATGAGTTTTAAATATATTTTTTAATCAACAAAAAAATGCAAGAATTTCTTGCATTTTATTTTTATATAATAGTAAATACTGTAAGAACAATAAATGCTACTAAGAATAAAGCTAGGAATAACTTCCAAATAAATTTAATCCAATCTTTATAACTTGTTTCAGTAGATTTTAATGAAGCAATTAGTAATGTACTTGTTGGCACTACTAGCATTGCAACACTATACATACTTATAAATAATACATTTAATATTTCTGGGTTAGCATTTTCTAATCCTAATAAATATTCAAACATATATTGTGGGAAATAATACATATCAACATATAATCCGCTTCCTAACAATGTTGCTATTCCTGAAGTAGCAGTATTAAATTTTCCACCTGTAATAAAATCTGCTATTGTTAAGAAAATTGGGAAAGTAGTAACTACTAATAATATTGCATATGCCAATGTTATTAATGCTGCTATTTTTAAATTTTTTCTTGTTCCTTCAAAGAATGATTCTAAATAATCATCAAGCTTAATTTTATATACAATTGCTAATGTAATTGTTGTTATAACAATTAGGATTGTATAACTATTAAATCTTGCAAGGTTAGATTTAGCAAACCATCCTCCAAATGCCTTAATTCCTGCAAATATTTTTCCAAATATTACAAAGTTTCCTATTCTTACATTCATAAGAGTATTATAAATGTCATTAAAGAAGTCTATTTTAAATACTACAGACCAATTTATTGTACCAACAATCATAATTATTAAATATAATCCAAATATTAATAATATTGGCCAAACTTTTTTCTTGTTTTTTTTGTCATCAACTGGAATAAATTCAATTGTTTCTTCTACTTTTGCATCTTTTGTTTTTTTAGTTTTTATTTTAGATTTAGCAGTTTTTTCCTTTAAATGTAATAAAGTAAATCCTATTAATAATCCTAATCCTACTACAAATAATATAACTTTCATTAGTATTTCACTAGTCATATCAGCACTAATATATGTATTAGTTATTCCATACATTGTATATGAGAATGTTGAACCAAACATACCTACTATTGTTGCTCCTAATGTAGCAGCTAATGCAGTAAATTTATCATATCCCATTAATACTATTAATGATATTACTAATGGGAATATTGCAAACATTCCTAATTCTAATCCTACTACTGAAGAAATTATTGCAATTATTGACATAATTAGTAATAATACTAATAATTTTCTTTTCTTTATTTTTTCTACTATCTTATCTAATAATTTTCTATAAACACCAGTTGCAGATAAAACTCCATATAGTCCTCCTACTGATAAGATAAATATAAATGTACTAACAAAATAACTTAATGTTTCAACTGGTAATTGAAATAAATATGGAATTCCCATTGGATATGTTACTTTTTTAGTCCCATCAAGCACATATTGTAATCCGCTTGAATAATAAGATGCAGGTATTATCCAAGTTAATACAAAATATGCTCCAAATACTATTGCAAGTATTTTTAATAAATTGTACTTTTTCATTATTCTTTCCTCCTAATTATAATTATGCCACTATTTAAAAAAAAATGGAAGAAGAAAGTATAATTTTCACAAAAAAAACACATTTTTTGTGTTTTATTTATTATTATCTAATGGTCTCATTAATGGAAATAAAATACAGTCTTTTATATTATCACTATTAGTTAATAATTGGATTAATCTATCTACTCCCATACCCCAACCAGATATTGGTGGCATACCATATTCCATTGCTTCAATATAATCATAATCCATTGGCATTGCTTCAGCATCACCAGCAGCTTTTAATTTTGCTTGTTCTAATAATCTTTTTTCTTGTTCTTGTGGATCAACAAGTTCAGAGTACCCATTTATTATTTCTGCTCCATTAATTATTAATTGAAAACGATCAGTGAGGCTCTTATCATCATCATTTGCTCTTGCAAGAGGTGATAAGCTAATTGGATGTTCTGTTAAATAAATTGGTCCAATAACGTTTGGTCTTGCCACTTTTTTATATAATTGATCTACTAAATTACCATAGCCTAAATCTTCAAGAGGTGTGTCTGAATCAATTACAATATTTTCTTCCTTTATTTTTTTTAGTAGTGTTTCTTTTGTATTATAAGTGTTTATATCTATATTAGAATATTTCATTATTAAATTTCTAAATGAAATACTACCCCAGTCACCTGATAAATCTACTTCTTTATCACCAACCATTACTTTTAATTTTCCAAACATCTTCATAATAATTGTTTGTAACATATTTTGAAGTAATTTCATATTATCTTTATAATTTAAATACGCTCCATATCCTTCAACCATAGTAAAATCTTGTAAATGCGTTGCATCCATACCTTCATTTCTAAAACATCTGGCAACTTCAAATACTTTCGTAAATCCACCTACAACTGCTCTTTTTAAATATGTTTCTGGTGCTATTCTTAAATATACATCTATATCTAAAGCATTATGATGAGAAATAAATGGTTTTGCTGTTGCTCCGCTTGCTTTTGAAGATAAAACTGGTGTTTCTATTTCTATATATCCAAGGTTATTTAAATAGTTTCTTAATTCTTTAATAAAATTATATCTTAATAGAAAACTTTCTCTTGATTCTTCACAAGTTATTAAATCAACATATCTATTTCTATAAATAGTTTCTTGGTCCACCAATCCATGATACTTTTCAGGAAGTGGTTTTAATGCTTTTCCTAAAAATTCAAAACTATCTGCACGAATTGTTTTTTCTCCAGTATGAGTAGTAAATACTTCTCCTGATACTCCAATAAAATCTCCAATATCAAAAGTTTCTTTAAAATATTCATATTGTTCTTCACCGACCATATCTATTTTAATTGATGCCTGAATTCTTCCTTCAATATCTTGAATTGTTAAAAATGATAATTTACCCATTTTTCTCATCAACACAATACGACCTGCTACTTTTACATTAGTAGTTCCATCTTCTAAGTTCATTGCATCTTTTAATTCATAATTTATTTCATATCTTTCTGGATATGGATTTTTAATATTATTTAGTTTTTCTCTTCTTACTATTTCTTGTTCTGAAAATTCTCTCATTTTCACTCACTCCTCTTTTTCATTATTATTTTAGCACATCTTTAATGTTTTTTAAATACTTTTTATCTTCAATAGTATTAATTGCAAAACATCTATTGCCTAAATCTTTAATTGAAGCCCCCAAATGATATAATATTATATCATCAATAATAATAAATCTATCATGGAAACTATTGTTTATTTTTATACTTATTCCTTTATATTGTTTGTTATATTTATCTATATCTAATAACATATTATTTTTATTTGTTATTAATAATACTTCTACATTACTTTTCTTATTTGTTAGTATCTTTATTATACTATTATCTAAATAATTATCTATTATTGTTATGCTTTTTTCTGCTGTTTTTATTATATCTATTATTACTTCATAACTATCATATATTTGTCCTTTAAATAATATATACTCTTTATTTATTTCTTTTTTATTTAATTTATCAAATATTTCATTAAACTTATTGTCATGTTCAATAAGTTTATTATTTATATTATCTATATCATTTCTTACATTTACTATACTTGTTAATACTTCTTTATTTTCATTTATAAAATGTCTCATTGCTACAAATGTATCAACTATTTTTATACTTGTTCTTATTGCAATATCACTTTTTAAAATACCTGCAAGCATTGTTATGCCGTATTCAGTAAACACATATGGAAGATATCTTCTACCACCATAATTATTATTTAAACTTGAGGTCACAAATTGTGACCTCAAGTTTTGATACTCATTTTCATTCAATTTAAAACAATATTCAATTGGAAATCTCTCAATATTTCTTTTTATTGTTTGATTAAACACTTTGGTTTCAACTTTATACAACTTAGCTAAATCTGAATCTAACATAACCTGCTTTTCTCTTATTTCATAAATCATATCTTTTATACTTAATTTTTCTTCTAACATAAACCCTCCCTATTTAATTATTAGAGGTTATTTATGTTTTTCCTTAATTATTTTTTAAATTTGTTAGTATTTTTTTAATTTTATCTATATCTTTCGTTTTATAAATTTCTTCTTTAGCTTCTTTTCCCCCATTTATTCCTTTTAAATACCAGCCAACATGACTTCTTATTTCTAAAACAACTTGTTTTTCTGATTCAAATTCTAATAAATATTTTAGATGTTTTAAGCACATATCTATTTTTTCTAAATCTGTTGGTTTGTCTAACTCTTTTCCAGTTTCTAAATAATAGTTAATTTCTTTTATTAACCAAGGATTTCCTAATACTCCTCTTCCAACCATAATTAAATTGCAGCCTGTTTCATCCAGCATTTTTTTTGCGTCAAAACAAGTCTTAATATCTCCATTTCCAATTACAGGTATGCTTACACTTTCTTTCACTTGTTTTATAATATTCCAATCTGCTTTACCTGAATATCCTTGTTTTCTAGTTCTTGGATGAATACATATTGCACTTGCTCCTGCTTCTTCACATATTTTTGCAATTTCTACTGCATTTATGTTTTTTTCATCCCAACCACTTCTGATTTTAACTGTTACCGGACAAGTAACTTCTCTTACTATACTTGATACTATTTCTTTTATTTTTTTTGGATTTTTTAAAAGAGCACTTCCAGCTTGTGCACGAATTGCTACTTTTGGTACTGGACATCCCATATTAATATCAATAATATCTGGTTTCATGTTTTTTTCTATATATTTTGCAGCCACTAAAAATGATTCTATATCACTCCCAAATATTTGTTGAACAATTGGCCTTTCTTCTTCAGTCATATATAACAAATCAAGTGTTTTTTTATTATTATAAAAAATAGCCTTATCACTTACCATTTCTGCATATATAAGCCCACAACCCATTTCCTTGCATATACGACGAAATGCATTGTTACATATTCCTGCCATAGGGGCAAGTACTACTTTATTTCTTATTTCTATATTACCTATTTTCATAACATCACCTTTTTCATTATAACAAAAAAGTGTGAAAATTCACACTTTTATATTATTTATTTAATTCAGTTAAAAGTTCTTCTTCTGTCATTTTAGTATATCCTTTAATGCCTTTTTCTTTTGCATAAAGTTTTAATTCGTCTAATGACATTTTAGAATAATCTTCTTCTTTCATTTTACCATTTTCTAATAAATAATCAATTTGTTCTTTTGTAAGAGTTTCATATTTAATTAAGTTTTCTGCTATTAAATCCACTAATTTCATATTATCTTTAACAATTTTTTCTGTTTTCTTATAACATCCATCTATTATTTTTCTAATTTCTTGATCAATTTCAAAAGCAACTTGATCAGAAGAATTTCTTGATTTATTATAATCTCTTCCTAAGAAAACACTTGATTCATTTTGTTCTAATTGAATTGGTCCTAAATCACTCATACCATATTCAGTAACCATGGCTCTTGCTATTTTAGTAGCTCTTTCAATATCATTTGAAGCTCCGGTAGTTATTTCATTAAATACTAATTGTTCTGTAACTCTACCTGCTAAATATGTTGATATTGTTTCTAATAATTCACTTTTTGTAACATGCATTTTTTCTTCTTCATCTTGAATATTAGTATATCCACCAGCCATTCCTCTTGGTATAATTGTTACTTTTTGAACTATACTTGAATTTTCTAGTTTTAATCCTGCAATAACATGCCCTGCTTCATGATAAGCAGTAATTTTTTTGTCTTTTAAGCTTGGTTTTCTACTTACTTTTGCAGGTCCCATTAATTTCAGTCATTGTTATTTCATTTTTATTTTTTCTTACTGCTAAAAGCGCTGCTTCATTTAATAAATTTTCCAAATCTGCTCCTGAAAAACCAGAAGTTCTTTTTGCTAAAAATTTTAAGGTTACATCTTTTGCTAAAATCTTATTTTTTGCATGTACTTCTAATATAGCTTCTCTTTCTTTTACATCTGGTAAACTTACTGTTACTTGTCTATCA
>CAZCLV010000008.1:0-20762 GCA_964499645.1 uncultured Mycoplasma sp. | reverse complement strand
TCAAATATGTTATTATCAAATATATAAAAAGTACATTGTTTAGGTAATGAAATGTGCGGACACTTAATATTTCCATTTATATTAAGTAATATGTTTTACAAATTGTATGTTTGTAAATGATGTGAAACAAAATTTTAATAAAAATTAATTCATGATAATTGAGTTAATTTTTTATTTTGTTCTAAATATTTCCTATATTCATTAGGTGTTTTGTAGTTTAATACTGACATAGGAATATTATTAGATCTTTTTAAATAAAGTTTAGCTTGATATCTTAAATCTTCTAATGAGTAAAATTTTAAAGTATTATAAAATCTTTCATTATCACATCTATGACTCCTTTCAACTTTGCCATTATGTCTAGGTGTTCTTGGCCTTATTTTATGATGGTAAATGTTTTCTTTTAAGCATAGTTCATTTAATGGATGAGTCTTTTTCATCTTTTCTTGGTTCCAACTGAATTCAGTTCCATTATCAGTTTGAATTTCTTCTGGTTTATATCCATAAAATAAGAAACATCTATAAACAAAGTTGACTGTGTTTGCTGGTGTATGAGAATCATAATGATATATAAATCTTTCTCTAGATGCTTCATCAATACAAGTCCATTGATAATATCTTTTATCATCAGGTAGATTATCAGATTTACATTCATTAGGAACAAATTTAACATCTATTTGCCATTTGATACCAATATCTTTAGGCGTATCATAATGTTTATTTTTATGCTTAGAGGTATGATTAATAGTTAATTCATTATAATAACCAATTCTTCTTAAAAACCTATATAAGCTAGCCGGATGTCTAGTATAACCTTTATTAATTTTAAGTTTATACCATAATTCACAAACTGTGATATGAGGATTTCTTCTTATATAATCGTGTATCCATTTAATTTCTAATTCAGTATGAGCAGTAGGATGTGGAGTTAGTGGTTTATGTGATTTATCAATTAATGATTCTTTAGTACCATCAAACTTTCTATTCCACCTAGATAAAGATGCTTTAGATATGTGATATTTACGGCATACATAAGTAGCTTTGTTTCCGTTTCTATAAGATAATACCGCATAATATTTAGTATTTAATTCATGTGGTAAATATCTCTCGCTTTTTTGTTCAAATTCATTTATAATATTCATAGTGATTCAAGTCCTTTCGTATTTTTGTTTGTACAACTCAATTATACGACTTGAATCACTTTTTTTATATAAAATTGTTTCACATCAATTGTAACACTACAATATTAAGTAATATGTTTTACAAATAATATTGAAATTGTTTTTATTATATGCTACACTAAAATGTAATATTTTTGTAAGAGGAGTATTTATATGTTAAAAGATATTCACGATTGTACTGATACTAGAAATATTAGGATTAGCAATGTTGGAATTGCAGATTATAAATTACCAATTGTTTTTTGTTCAAATAATGAATATTCAACAATTGCTACTTTTGAAGTTGGTGTTTCATTAACTGAAAATCAAAAAGGGGCACATTTAAGTCGTATTATTCAGCAACTAGACACTTTGTTTGCAAATAAAAAATTCAAAATAGAATATTTAAGGAGTTATTTAAATCAAATGAAAGAAGTAATTCAATCTGATAGTATTAATTTTGATGCAAAATTTGATGCTTGCTTACCAATAAAAACACCAATTACAAACCATAATAGTTTTATTTCATCTAAAATAGAAATAAATGGAAATTTTATTGAAAAAGAGTATATGGAAAGTATGGCAGTAGGTGTCTTCGGCGCTATGTTATGTCCAAGTTCAAAGATGATTTCCAAATATGGAGCACATAGTCAGAAAAGTTTTTTAACGGCAATTCTTTATGGAAATCTTAAAAATATTTTTATTGAAGATATTGTTGATTTAATGCGTGCATGTTTTAGTTCAGAAGTGTTTGGCATTGTAAAAAGAGAAGATGAAAAATATATGACAGAAAAAGCATATGAAAATCCAAAATTTTCTGAAGATTTAATACGAGATATATTATTGAAACTCAATAATAACTATGAACTGAATAAAATAGAAGCGGTGTTAAAAAATTATGAATCAATTCATGAACATAATGTTTATGCAAGAGGAATAATTCAATGATAACAGTTAAATTAGAAGATTTATATGATTATTTTGAAATAGAAAAAAATCAATTTAATGTTATTGCAATAAAAGCAATTTTATATGCAATGTCAAAAACTAAATTTGCATATTATAAACAACAAATAATAGTTTTAAATGAAAGCATTTTTTTAAAATTATGGAATATATATATTGATAGTTTGAAATATTTTGATATAAACTATAATAGGAAGAGTGATATATTGATTTATTTTAACAGATTAATTTCTACTCTCTTTGAAGAAAAAACGTTAAACTTTTTTGCATTATTTTGTCCAGGATATACTAAAGATGGGTACAAAGATTACTTAGGAAATACAACAATTTGGAAACTAAAAGAATTAAAAGAAGTAAAGTCTATGCTAGAAATGCATGAAGTGAAAAACAATATTTATTGCTTTTATTCAGATGTGTTTTTAGAAAATTGTAGTGATATAAAAAATTTGAATTGGCTATTGGAAATGAAACTTAATAGAGAACTTTTTCATATTGAAGGAAAGAAGTATTTTGATGAATCATTTGTAAAAAATATGTCTGATTTGGAACTCTTTTCTCATAAATATGATATAGAAGGATATATTAACGAAAAAATAGTAAATGGTACATCAAAAAGAATATACGATGGCTTTTATCATTGTAATAAAAAATTTTATAAAAAACTTAATTTTAGTCTAGAAGAAATAAAGTATCGAAATGATAAACTCTTGACAATGTATAAATTGCTATCAGATTATATAAATCAGCAAAATTGTTCAATGTTTTTGCCAATGGAAAATATGTATGAAAGGGAAAATATTTTTTCATCTAATAATACGGGTACAATGTATTTAAAACTGAAAAAATAATAAACAATAATTATGAATAAAAATATTTCTTTTTATTATCAAGAAAATAATAGTCTTTTTAATTCTGACATATTAGTTGTTTGCTATAAAGCAAATGAAACTGAAATTAAAGAGTATGGTTTGACTTCAGAAAATATAGTTTTATTAATTAAAAGTTCATCTTTTTTATCTTTAAAAAAAATGAAAAAAGTTAATTATATTGAGGAAATTAATAAAGCCTTTTTTAATAAAAAAATTTTATTGAGAATTCAAAGTGAGTGTTTGTTGGGAATGTATGGTGATAGTCACTGTGATTGCGAAACACAACGTCTGGATTCAATAAAAAAAATTTCATCTAATGATGGAATATTTATTCATCTACCACAAGAAGCACAAGGGTGGGGTTTACATTATAAAATTAAAGAACTTGAGTTGCAAGTTTCTGGAAAGTTACAAGATGGAAATTTTATTGGAATTAAAACTAGAGATGAAGCCCAAAAGATATTATTAAATTCTAATACCTTTATTGATCATAGAAGTTATGAAATAGTAACAAAAATATTTCAACTATTAAATTTAATTAATAATAACTTTATTTTATTATCAGAAAGTGATAAAAAATTATGTGTATTGCAAAATTGTGGCTTAAAAATTGAAAAATATAGTGAAGCAAATGCAAATGAAGTAAATGAAAACAATTTATCTGAATATTTAATTAAAATATTAAATAACACACATAAATTTGATGAAAATACTATTAATAAAATTTTTGAATTACTAAATGAACGAAAATATAATGGCCGCGCTTTGTCGACATTAATTGAAATAGTAAATCAAATAAAACACAATAATTGTAATAAGTTGAATAAAACTTTGCAGAAAAAAATATTGGATACATATAATAATATAATTTGCGGAATAGAAAAAAACTATGTGTTTTTGGATGAAAATAAAATAAAAATTCAAAATAAATTTTCATGTAAAGTAAATTTTATGATATTTAAAATTTTAAGTAATATGTATGAGGATAACATTTTTGATAGAGTATCTTTTGAAAAAATGTATTATTTTAGTAATAAAGAAACAGATGAGAAAATTATTATTAGAACTAGCAGAGTATTAGAAATTTCTGATAAAGGTAGTTTGTTTTTTAAAGGACAACTACACGCACAAGAAAAAAATGTGACTAATGATACAAGAAAAGTAATTGAAAATGAAATAACGGTTTCACGCTTAAAATCTTTTTTTGAAAATCCAAATTATGATTATATTAAAAGAGTAGAAATGATAACTTTTATATCAGAAAATAAAATTCCTGGTATTAATATTTATATAAAAAGATTACCAAATATTGAAAATAGAATTATGGATATTTATGGAAAGAAGAGTTCCATTCACAACTTTTTGGATAATATAATAACTAAACATGACGATATTATATATAATTTGATATCTGATAAGAAATATGAAGATGAAAATTTTACAGATTTTAATTTAAGATTTGCTGATATAGAAAATGCTATTAAAGAGGAAGTAGAAGTGTTTAATTTATTAAAAGGAGTTGAAGAATAAATGGAATATGAAATAAGATATTATTATCCAAAAGGAAGTTTAGCAGGTATACTAAATACATTGAAAATGCAAAAAGAAATAGTATTTAATGATAAATATTATGAAAAGACTATTCAGTATAATCATCCAATGGAAAAATATAATTTTTATAGTGAAAAAATTGATGGTAGATTTAGAATAAGAATTTCTAAAAGTTCAAAGCACAATTTATGCAAATTAAGTTGGAAAAGAAGGCTATCTGACACAATTACTTCTGATGTAAATAAAGAAGAAGAATATGAAGTAAATTTTGATTCAATGGATTATAATAATTTATTATATTTAATTGAAAATGTTATACACATGAATTGTGTTGAAAGTTATGAAAGATATAGAACAATTTATGAAAATAACGAAGTAGAAATTGCTATTGATGAATATCCTTTTGGTATTGCTATTGAAATTGAAGCTAAAAAAAATGTAAAAACGCCTCAAAAAGTAGTAGACTTTTGGTCGAAAAAATTAGCTTTTGACGAAAAAAGAAAATATAGATTATCTTGGGATGATAAATACCAAGAATTGTGCAATCAACAAAATAAAATTGTATATAATGAAGTTTTATTTGAAAAAGAAATGCCAGAGATTATATAACGTGATTTTAGAAAATATAAATTATGTTGTGAAAAATAGCAATAATGTTAAAATTAATTTTGAAAAAATTGATAAAACAATACCATTAATAGAAAATTGTAAAACAAAAAATTGGTTTGAGCCATTTAAAAAATATTTTAGTGATACAGAAATAATCTTATTGCTGTTTCTTTGTGGTTCAATAAACTTTTGCTTTTGGAAAAATTTAAATTATAAAGAAAAATATGAAGATAAAATTTATTATAAATCTCAAGCTGTTTTTCTTTCTTTAATAAAATATTTTATGTCGAACAAGCAAAACTTAAATGTAGATTTTTTAAAAAGCATTTCTTATAAAAAATTTAAAAAAATATTTAATCAAAAACTATTTTTAATGTATAAAAGATATAATTCGTTTAAAAATGTAGCGATAGTTATTTTTGAAAATCGTGCTTCTTTTTTTAATAATGTATTACAACAAACAAGTAGTAAAGATCTTTTGAAAATGATAGTTAGTAATTTTAAAACTTTTAATGATGTTAGTTCATATGACAAAAAAAAGGTTGAATTTTATAAAAGAGCAATAATTTTAACAAATGATTTATATGAAAATGTTGACATAATTAAGAATAGCATGAAAGATATTGATGCATTACCAGCATGTGCGGATTATAACGTTCCCAGATTTTTATTTGATACTGGAATTTTAGAATATTCAGACAAATTGAGGAGCATTATTAATAAAAAAAAATTAATTAGACATGATTCAAAATATGAAATTGAAATAAGGAGTAATATGATATATGCTGTTGTTGAAATTCAAAAAAGACTTAAAAAAAACAATAATAATATTAGTATGGTTGCTATTGATAATATTTTATGGAATTTATCAAAAAAAAATTTACCTTTAAGTAATCATCATAGAACAATAACAATATTTTATTAGACAATACTTAAAAAATAATAATTAAATGCAATAAATATAATAAATTAATATATTTATAACTATAAAAAAGTAATTTTTTATAGTTTTTTTGTTATGAAATCATATTTTTTATCATTTGCATACTTTTTTATTATTATTTATTATCTTAAAAAAGGAGATTAAATATGAAAGAAAAAATGCGTTTAATAAATAAATTATTTAATAGTAAAGAAATAAGAATTATATGGGATGATGAAAAGGAAAAGTATTTTATTAGTATTATTGATGTTGTTGGGGGTGCTTACTAATAACAATTATTAAAAATCTAGAAATTATTAGAAAGTACTTAAATTTAGATTAAAAGAAGAAGGAAATCAGTTGGTTACAAATTGTCACCAACTGAAATTAAAATCTTCAGATGGTAAATATTATTATAAGTGTATAATGTAGATAGGTGATATTATGTCAAAAGTGCTAATTATTGAAGATGAAGAAAAATTAAGAAATGAATTAGGAACATTTTTAAAAAATAATGGATATGAAGTAGAATTACTTAATAATTTTAATGATACATTAAATTACTTAATTAATTCAAAAGTAGATTTAATTCTAATGGATATTAATTTACCTAATATAGATGGTGAATCTTTATGTAAAGAATATCGAAAAACTAGTAATACTCCAATAATAATTGTAACTAGTAAAAATACGGAACTAGATGAATTAATTAGCATTAACTATGGAGCAGATGATTTTATTACTAAACCATATAATCCACAAATATTACTTGCTAGAATTGAAAGAATAATAAAAAGAACTAGTGATAAAAAAAATATTATAAAGTATAAAGAACTAGAATTAGATATATCAAAGAGTTTAATAATCAATGATACTAAATCATTAGAAGTAACAAAAAATGAATTAAAAATATTATGTAATTTATTAAATAATAAAGGTCATATTGTATCAAGAGATGAATTAATGGATTATTTGTGGGATAATGATGAGTTTATTGATGATAATACTTTAACAGTTAATATAAATAGATTAAGAAACAAACTGGATGAATTAGGATTAAAAAATATAATTGAAACAAGACGTGGACAAGGATATATAATACTATGAAATTCTTAACATATTTAAAAGATAAAATAATTTATTTTTTATTTTTCTTTATCTTTTTATTAGCAATTACTATATTATTAATAGCATATAATACTCATATTCTTTTAATAATATTTATTCCTATATTCTCTAGTTTCTTAATGATAAGTATATTTTTATATGATTATTTTAGAAAAAAAGAATTTTATAATAATTTAGATAAAATAATTAATAACTTAGATGAAAAGTATTTAATAACTGAATTAATAAATGAACCAAGTTTTTATGAAGGATTATTAATATATCATTATTTAGTAGATATAGATAAATCAATGCATGAAAATGTAAATAAATTTAAATATATTACACAAGAGTTTAAAGAGTATATTGAATTATGGTGTCATGAAATAAAAACACCTATTGCCACTAGCAAACTATTAATAGAAAATAACAAAAATGAAACTACTAATAGTATTAATGAAGAAATAAATAAAATAGATAATTATGTAGAACAAGTATTATATTATGCTAGAAGTGAAGAGGTTTATAAAGATTATATTATTTCTATTACTAAATTAAAAACTATTATTGATAATGTAATTAAAAGAAATAAAAAAATGTTAATAGAAAAGCATATTAAAATTGATATAAAAGATATTGATATATCAATTAATAGTGATAGTAAATGGCTTGAGTTTATTATTAATCAAGTTATTTGCAATAGTATAAAATATGCAAACAAAAAGAAACCTAAAATAGAAATATCTACTAAGAAAAATAAAAATAATATAGAGTTAATTATCTTAGATAATGGTATTGGTATAAAAAGCGAAGAACTTGATTATGTATTTGATAAAGGATTTACAGGGAGTTAATGGTAGAAAAAAATATAATTCTACTGGAATAGGTTTATATTTATGTAAAAAGTTATGTAATAAACTAGATCATAATATAAAAATAGAATCTTCTTTTGATGAGTATACTAAAATTACAATAGTATTCCCAAATAATTCATTAATAAAAGAAATAAAATAAACCTTACAAATATGTAAGGTTTTGTAATATTATTCGATGGTATAAAAGAATAAAAAATATATAATTATATATGAGGTGAAAAAAATGGAAAAAGTTTTAAGAATAGAAAATATTGAAAAGTATTATGGTAATAAAGGAAATATTACAAAAGCAATTGATAATATATCTTTTGAAGTAAAAAAGGGTGAATTTGTTGCTATAATGGGTGCAAGTGGTAGTGGTAAAACTACTTTATTAAATTGTATATCTACTATTGATAAAGTAACTAGTGGTCATATCTTTGTTAATGAAGAAGATATTACAAAATTAAAAGGTAATAAATTAAATAAATTTAGAAGAGAAGAATTAGGTTTTATTTTTCAAGATTTTAATTTATTAGATACTTTAACTGCATATGAAAATATAGCTTTGGCACTAACTATTAATAAAGTTAATCCAAGTAAAGTAAAAGAAAAAATTGATAATGTAGCAAAAGAACTAGACATAGTTAAAATATTAAATAAATATCCTTATCAAATGAGTGGGGGAGAAAAACAAAGAGTTGCTTCTGCAAGAGCAATTGTAACTAAACCTTCCTTAATTTTAGCAGATGAGCCAACAGGTGCTTTAGATTCAAAAGCTTCAAGAAACCTACTTGAAAAGTTTGAAAACTTAAATGATGAATTAAAAGCAACAATATTAATGGTTACACATGATGCATTTACTGCAAGTTATGCTGATAGAATAATATTTATAAAAGATGGCAAAATCTTTAATGAAATAACAAAAGGTAATAAAGATAGAAAAGAATTCTTTCAAAATATTATTGATGTAGTCACATTACTTGGAGGTGACTTAAATAATGTTATTTAAATTATCTCTAAAAAACATTAAAAAGAGTTTAAAAGATTATAGTATATATTTCTTTACCTTAGTAATAGCAGTATGTATATTTTATATCTTTAATAGTATGGATTCACAAAACTCAATGCTAGTACTTACACAATCAAAAAGAGATATGGTTAAATCCATAGTAGTAATTTTAGGATATATATCAGTTTTTGTATCAGTAATACTGGGATTTTTAATAATATATTCTAATAATTTTCTTATTAAAAGAAGAAAAAAAGAAATTGGACTATATTTAACACTAGGAATGAGTAAAAGAAAAGTATCACTTGTTTTAGTATTAGAAACTTTAATAGTAGGTATATTTTCATTAGCAATAGGATTACTTATAGGTATAGGCTTATCACAGTTCTTATCTGTATTTACTGCAAAAATATTTGAAGCTAATATGACAGCATATAAATTTGTATTCTCATCATCAGCATTATATAAAACAATTCTTTATTTTGGAATTATATTTGTATTAGTAATGATATTTAATATTATTAGTTTATCAAAATATAAATTAATAGATTTACTAACTGCTAATAGAAAAAATGAACAAGTAAAAATGAGAAACAAATATGTAACATTTATTACTTTTATCTTAGCAATGGGATTTTTAATATATGCATATAAGTTATTATTTGATGGAGTATTATTTGAATTAGGTAATGAAGCTTTAGTAATGATAATTTGTGGTGCTATTGGGACATTCTTATTTTTCTTTTCAGTATCAGGATTTTTACTAAAAGTATTTCAAAAAGTAAAAAATGTTTATTATAAAGGTCTTAATATGTTTGTTTTAAAACAAGTAAATAATAAGATAAATACAAGCGTGATATCTACTACCATAATATCATTAATGTTATTATTAACAATAGGTATTTTATCAGGATCTATTTCTTTAGTAAGAGTATTTAATCAAAGTATTAATGAAAATAATCTTACTGATTATTCAGTATCAACAAATTTTACTAATGATAATTATAAAATAAATGACAAAGAATACTTTATTAAATTTGATGAAATAATAAATGATAAAAACTTATCTAAATACACTAATGATTATACCTTGGTCCATAGATATTTAGATTCCAAGCTATTAGCAAAAGATTTTATTACTGATAATTCAATGAAAGAATTAAGAAAAAAATATGGAGATATGATAAACGTTGATTTTCAAATGCCAATAATTTCTGAAACTGATTATAAAGACTTAATGAAACTACAAAATAAGACTGCTATTGATATTGATGATAATGAATATTTGCTTCTTTCTAATGTTGAAGAAATATCAAATCTATTAAAACAACATTATGAATCAAAGATAGGAATTATAGTAAATAATACTAAATTATTACCAGGTTCAGATAAAATAATTAGTGTAGGAGTAGAAAACTCTGTAAGTAATAATAATGATGGTTTAATAGTAATAAGTGATTATTTTATAAAAGAACTTGATTTAACAAAGATATCTTTAATTGGTAATTATGTAGAAAATAATGATATTGAGAAAATGAATAGTGATTTTGAATCATATTTAAATAATTATATGCATGAAGAAGTATATTTTATTACTAAAACTAAACTACAAGGCCAAAGTGTTGGATTAAAAGCAATGATTATATTTATAGGACTATATTTAGGAATAATTTTTGCAATAAGTAGTGCAACAATACTTGCAATAGGTCAATTATCTGAATCAAGTGATAATAAAGATAGATATAAAATATTAAAACAAATAGGTGCGGATGATAATATGATTAAAAAGTCATTATTTACTCAAATAAGTATTGCATTTGGTTTTCCATTAGTAGTTGCATTGTTTCATAGTTTCTTTGGATTAAGAGAATTAAATCAAATAATAAAAATACTAGGAAATATAGATTTAACTAGTAATATTTTTATAACTTCTATGTTTATTTTAATTATATATGGTGGTTATATGATAGTTACATATTTATGTAGTAAAAATATTATAAAAAATTAGAAGATAAGTAAACATATCTTCTTTTTTATGTGAAATAAAACTTTTAATATTTACACAATTTTTTTAAAATGTTATAATTTATAACATGGTGAGTGTATGAAAGTAGTAAAACAATTTATAATTAAATATTTTAATAAATTAAAGACCTTAATAATAGACAATAAACAAATAATATTTATGGCTCTTCCTTTTTTTGCTATGGATATTTCTACTAGAATATTAGGTTATAGTATTAAATTTTATAAAGTCTATAGAATAGTACCAAATTTATTTACATTAATATGGGTATTTTTATTTATTGGTATAGTAATATCAATAAAAAAGAGCATAGGCAAATGGCTTTATTTATTAATTAATATTTTATTACTTATTTTATATATGGTAAATAATGTATATTATTCTATGACATCAAACTTTTTTAGTTTTAGTTTGCTTGAAGTAGCAGGAGAAGGATCAGAATATTTTATTGATGCCATAACTAATTGTAATATTTTTGTATATATATTTTTTATTATAATTATAGGATTAATAGTTTTAGGATTTAAAAGTATTCCTGAAAATAAAATAATTAATAAGAAAAAATTAGGAGAAGTGCTAATTATATTTGCAGTTATTCATTCTCTTATACCTTGCTTATTAGGAAAAGCTAATTCAGAATTAGTATGGAGTACTTGGAAAAACTCTAGAAATATTTATAATCTTTATAATGATAACAATAAAAGTATGAGAGTGAGTGGTTTCATTGAATATAACTTTAGAAACTTTTATATAACATATTTTAAACCAGAAGAAACTAAAAAAGAAGAATTATCTTTTTTAGAAGAAATATATAGTAAAGAAGATAGTAAAAATAAAAATTCATATACAGGAAAATTTAAAGAAAAAAATCTTATTTTTCTTCAATTAGAAGGAATAGATAATTGGCTAATTACAAAAAAAGATACTCCAAACTTATATGCTATGATGAATAATTCAATAAACTTTACTAATCATTATTCATTTTATACAGGAGGGGGATCTACTTTTAATTCTGAATTTGCAGTAAATACTGGTTTTATTGGACCACTATCATATAATCAAAATGTTTATTCATTTAATAAAAATAGTTTTCCTTATTCCATGCCCAATATCTTTAAAAACGAAGGATATGTAGTAAATGCTTTTCATATGAATTCTGGTGAGTATTATTCAAGAAGCATAAACTATAAAAATTGGGGATTTGATAATTATTATGGTTTAATTGATATGTATAAGTATAAAAATGAAGAATATAAATTAGATCGTGAATTAATCCTTAATACTGAATATTCTGATTTAATGTTTCCAACAGATACAAACTTTGTAAATTATATTATTACTTATTCAAATCATTTACCATTTGCAAATACAAAAGGTGTATGTAAACAATTATATGATTTAGATAATAAAGATAATAAAGATTTTGTATTTAAGGAAATGACAGAAGAAGAATGTGTTAGAAGACAAACAAAAGAAACTGATGATATGGTTGGATTATTACTTGATAAACTAAGAGAAAAAGACTTGCTTAATGATACTGTTATTGTTGCATTTACTGATCACTATTTATATACATTAGAAGATCAAACTATTTTAAAAAAGTATAAAGAAACAAACAATAATCTCATAAATAAAACGCCATTCTTTATTTGGAATAATGGTAAAACAAAGGCAACAATAAAAAAAGTAACATCACAATTAAATGTTTTACCAACAATATTAAACCTTTATGGAATTGATTATAATTCTAATTATTATATTCAATCTGATGCTTTAAGTAATTCTTATTCTGGAATAGTATTTTTTAGTGATTATTCTTGGTATGATGGTAATGTATATGTAGATGGTGGAGACGTAATAAATAATAAAAAAATAAGTCAAACTGTTTTAGATGAAAAAAATATATTAATAAATAGAATGGCAAAAAAGAATGATTTAACATTAAAGTATAATTATTTTAAAACAATAACAAAAAAATAAACTAAATTAGTTTATTTTTTTAAATCATCAATTGTTACTTTTGATTCATGAGGTATTGGTTTCCATGTAACTTTTTTAAATAATGCTACATATGTTGTATATCTTCCAATAATATCAAAAGTAGGCCAAGTTAAACAATATAAAACTTTTTTTAAGAATGGTATTTTTACTATTCTTTTTCTTTCTACTATAAATACATAGATAGCAGACCATATATTTGTAATATAAGCTCCTAATCTGTAAAAAATTCTTAACCATATTGATATTAATAATCCAAGTAATAAGGCTTTATGACCTGGATTAATATTTACTGTTATATTAAAGAAATTTCTTAAAAATTGGGCAAGATATGAACTACCAGAAAATAAATTAATATTTTCAATACCGTTTATGTAACAAGAACAAGCATAAATTATTACTGATACTAATAACCATCTAATAACATTTAATACAGAAATTGGAGTTAGTTGCATAAGCGTATCATAAGATGCAAATCTTAATCTAATTGATTCTATAATGGAAAGAATAATATTTTTAAAAGTTTTCTTTTCTTTTTGCTTAGTTTCTTGATGCCATTTTGTTCTTAAAAATAACTTACCAAAGAAGATATTTAAGAATAGATAAGGACCTGATTCTACAAAAGCCTCTAAATGTCCTCTTGACCAACGAAGTCTTTGCCTTAAAGCAACTTTTAAACTTATAGGTTGTTCATCAAAAAATTCTGCATCGTTATTATATGTGATTTGATATCCTTGAGCAACCGCATCAGCAGTTAAAGCTCTATCTTCAGTTAAAGAAGTATATTTCCAACCATCTTTTATAATTTCATTTGTAAATAAAAATCCAGTTCCTTGAATATTAGTAGCTAATCTTAATACTGATCTAGCTCTATGGTTACATCTAATTGATCTTAACCAATGTAATGCATATGTAGAAGCAATCCAATTTTCATCAAAGTTTTTTGTGTTTCTATATGAACATATTATTTTACATCCTTCATCAAAAGAATCATTCATACGAGAAATATAATCTTTTTTTAATAAATTATCAGCATCAAATATAAAGTATCCTTCATATGACATACGACCATAATCTTCTTCAATTTTTTCACATAAGTATTTAATGGCAAAGCCCTTTGTTTTATCTTTATTATTAAATCTTTCATAGCATATGGCACCATGTTTTCTAGCAATTGTTGCTGTTGCATCAGTACAATTATCTGCTACTACAAAAATAGTTATAAGTTTTTTTGGATAATCCTGTTTATTTATACTATCTAATAAATTACCAATTACTTTTTCTTCGTTTCTAGCAGCAATTAATATTCCATACTTATGCTTTTTTTTAGCGGGTTTAAACTTTCTTGTAAAGAAAAAACCTATTATCCAATAAGCAGTTTTATATATTAACATTATAGATAATATACTACCAATACTATTATATATTATTTTATTTTGTGTGTAACTATTTCCAATGAAGATAATTACATTCTTTAAAAATTCTATCATTTTAACTACCTTATTTCTTTATTAAGTTAAATTTATAATATCATATAAGTCTTTTAAAAACAACTTTATAGTTTACAATGATTATAAATATTATTGTAATATATTATAATGAATATCTTGTTTTTTCACTTGTTGTTTGGTAAACTATAATAGTAATAATAAAAGGAGAGTACTATGGAAGAAACTAATACTGAAAATAATGATAATAATATAAATAATATAAAAGAAGCAGAAGAAACGCCAATTCCGGGATATAGTGGAGTAGAACAAACACCTCTAATACAAAATAGTAGTTTTACAGCAAATATTGAACAAAATACTAATGTTGAAAATAGTTTTACTTCTAATGTAAATCAAGTAGATAATCAAGAAAATGATTTTGTACAAGAAAATTCTACACAAATTGAAGATTCTACAGCAGATGTACAACAACCTGATAATTTTACAATGAATTTTGGAGTACCATACCAACCTATAATTGAAGAACAACAAGTTGTATATGAAGATAAAACTCCAGTAAGGCAACGAAAGATAACTACTACTTCAGATAAATATATTATTGTGATGTGTGTTATAGTTATGTTAACAATTGGAATATATTTCTTTTTAACAACAGATTTTGGAAAAAATATAAAAAATAATATTTCAAATTCAAATGGAAATGTAATTGAATTAAAAAATACCACTGCAACTTCAAAAAGTGATGGAGTTACAATTGATAATGGTAAAATATTAATTAATAAAGGCGGTATATATACAATAAGTGGAACACTTACAGATGGTTACATTATTACTGATACCAATGAAGATATTACTTTAGTATTAGATAACACTATTATTAATTCAACAAAAGAGGCTGCAATAATTGGAAAAAGCACTGGTAATATAACAATTCAAATGAAGGAAAAAACAAATAATACTATTTCAGCAGTTGGTAGTAAAGAATATGAAAGTGTAGTTTATTTAAATGGAACTCTTAAAATAGAAGGATTGGGTAGTTTAGAAATAGGAACTACTCAAAATAAGGGTATTATTGCCACAAATATAACAATAGAATCAGGAACGACATCAATAACATCTAAAAGTGATGGAATAAATACTCTTGGAGAAAATGGAAACTTTACTATTAATAATGGAATACTATATATTAACTCAGAAGGTAATGGTATTAAAACAGGAAAAGATGTATTAATTAATAATGGAACATTATTTGTAATGAGCGGTACATTAAAAGGTAATTCTGCAATAACTTGTAATGGAACATATAAAATTAATGGAGGCAAGTTTGTAGCATTAGGAAATGGAGTAATGCAAAATCCAGCTGATTCGGAAACTCAAAAAACAGTATTGTTTAATTTAGAAAGCGTAATACCGGCTAATACAACTATTAGCTTAGCGGATAAGTTTTATTCAGAAGTAATTACATTTAGACCAGTAAAAGCATATAAAAACATTACTATTAGTACACAAAAAATAACAAATACAATTTATAGTTTATATACAGGTACTAAACATGAAGGATTATTATCATATGGAATATATGGATCTGGTAATTTAAAACTTGGAACAGAAGTTGAAATAAATAAAACTAAAACTTTTGAAGTAAATAAATCTGTAAATTGGTTTGGAGAAAAAAATTAAGTTAAAGAACAAAACCTTAATAAATAAGCATAGATTATGCTTATTTTTATTATAAAAAATAAAAAGTGTAAAAAAATAAAAAAAATGTCATTTTATGTATTGACATTTTTAAAAATATTTAATATACTTAAGATGCTTAATAGAATAGAAGCAAAAATTATGATATATTGATTTACGTTTTTAAACAATTACGTTTGTCTATATCATTCCTTAATTATATTTTAGTTATTATGTCTATGTACATATTTGACTTTTATATAGTTATTGCGTTTATCTAATATATGTTATTTGTAGTAAGTTTACATTTAATCTATATCTGAATGCCAATAGTGGCCTGTTTTATCTATTAAGTATATAATTATATGAAGAAAGAAAACTTCAGAAAACAGCAATTAATATTTATGACTAAAATATTAATTGATTCAAACTTAAAGTAATACTTTGTCAGTATTACTTTTTATTTTATTGTTTATTTAATATTAATTTATCATATATTTAAGTGGTGAATAGAATGTTTCAAACTAAAATTAATAAAAGAATTAAAGTATTATTAGTAATATTTATATTTATATTTATACTTATAATATTTAAGATATTTTTTATTCAAACAATATCTTATGAAAAACTTAGTAATTTAGCAGATGATCTATGGAGTAGAGAACTACCTATAACGGCAGAAAGAGGAAAAATATTAGATAGAAATGGTATTGTTTTGGCAGATAATGAAACAACTACATCATTAATAATCATTCCTAATCAAGTAAAAGATAAAGAAGAAACTACAAAAATTTTAAGTAATATTTTAAATGTAAAATATGATGAGATGTTTAAGCATATAAACAAAAATACATCTATTGAAAGAGTTCATCCAGAAGGCAGAAACTTATCTTACGAAGTAGCAGATAAAATAAATAGTTATAATTTAAAAGGAGTATATTTAGTAAAAGAAGCAAAAAGATTTTATCCATATAATAATTTATTGTCACATGTTATCGGTTATGTAGGAATTGATAATCAGGGGTTATCAGGAATTGAACTTGCTTATGATAAATATTTAACTGGTGATAATGGTTATATAAAATACTATAGTGATGCTAAAGGAAATAAATTAGAATTAAGTGAATTATATGAAAAATCTACTAGTGGAATGGATATTATGTTAACAATAGATTATGATATTCAAACATCAATAGAAAGAGAGTTAAATAATATAGTAGATATGTTTAATCCGGATAGTGCATTGGCAATAGTAATGAATCCAAATAATGGAGAAATACTTGCTATGGGAAGTAGACCAAATTTTAATCCTAATAGTTATAAAAATTATAAGATGGAAGTTTTAAGTAGAAATTTACCAGTATGGGCTACATTTGAGCCCGGAAGTACTTTTAAAATAATAACAACTGCTGCTGCTGTAGAAGAAGGAGTAGTTAATTTAGAAAAAGATAAATTTTATGATAGTGGTAGTGTAACAATTAGTGGTGCAAAATTAAAATGTTGGAAAGCTGGTGGACATGGTCTTCAAACATATCTTCAAGTTTTTGAAAATTCTTGCAACCCAGGATTTGTATCTTTAGGATTAAAATTAGGAAAAGAAAAATTATTTTCATATATAGATTTATTTGGATTTGGAGAAAAAACAAATATAGATTTAAGTGGAGAAGGTACAGGAATATTATTTAAACTAGATAATGTAAAAGATCTAGAACTAGCTACAACAGCATTTGGGCAAGGAGTAAGTGTAACGCCGATACAACAAGTAACAGCAGTTTCTTCAATAGTTAATGGTGGCTATTTATATCAACCATTTATATTAAAAAGTATTTTAGATAATTCAAATAATAATATATATTTTTCTAATGAAAAAACTTTAGTTAGAAAAACTATTAGTAAAAACACTAGCAATATTATGAAGATGGCTTTAGAAAGTGTAGTAGCAAGAGGTGGAGGAAAACTTACATATATAGATGGATATAGAATTGGAGGAAAAACAGGTACTGCCCAAAAGGTTTCTAATGGTGCTTATTTGTCAAATAACTATATTATGAGTTTCATGGCAGTTTTACCAAGTAATGATCCAGAAGTAGTTGTTTATTTAGCAATTGATAATCCAAAAAAGACAGCACTTTTATCTAGTTATACTACGACACCATTTGTAAGAAAAATTCTTTTAGATATTATTACAATTTTAGATATTAAAAAGCAGTCAAATCAAGTAGAAAAAGATTATGAATGGTATGATAAAAAATATTATGAAGTTCCAAATGTAATAGGTCTTACTAAAAATGAAGCTAAAAAACTACTTACTGGATTTGATATAGAATATGTAGGTAATGGAAATATAGTAGTAGAACAAACTCCTAGTGTGGGAGAAAGATATTATGCAACTGGTAAAATAAGACTTCTTATGAAATAAAACAAAAAACAGTTGTAATTTCTTATTAAAATTAATATAATTGATATATAAATTAGATATATTTATGTAATATACCTAGAAATTGAGGTGAAAGATTTGTTATTATTAACTAAAGTAGTTTTATCATTAATGATTGGATTTCTATTATCAGTCTTATTTGGATTTATAGTTATTCCATTTTTAAAAAGACTTAATTTTGGACAAAGAATAAGTGAATATGTTGGAGAAACACATCGTAAAAAAGAAGGTACTCCTACAATGGGAGGAATAATATTTATTATTCCCACAATTCTAACAATAGCATATTTAATTTTGTCTAATAGAATTGAATATACATATCATTTAGGTATAGTCTTAGTAGTATTTATATTGTATGCGATTTTGGGTTTTCTTGATGATTTTTTAAGTATAAAAAAGAAAAAGAATGAAGGACTTACAGTATCACAAAAATTTATTGGACAAATTATTATTGCAATTATATTTTTCTTTATTTTTATGAAGTTTGATGGTAATACAAGTTTTGAAATTTCAACATTAGGAATATATATAGATTTAAAATGGGGATATGGAATATTTATTTTATTATTACTTGTAGGATTTAGTAATGCTGTTAATTTAACTGATGGATTAGATGGTTTAGCAGGAGGCCTATCTGCAATATCATTTGTTGCATTTGCTTTAATATCGCTGCTAATTGGACAAGAAGATATGGGTATATTTTGTTTTATATTAGTGGGAACACTTGCAGGTTTTCTAATGTTTAATGGATATCCTGCTAGAGTATTTATGGGCGATACCGGTTCACTGTCACTAGGAGCGGTTTTAGCTACTGTAGCTATTCTAACTCGTAGAGAAATAACATTATTTATTATTTGTTTTCCATTTGTGTTTGAAACATTAAGTTCCATGATTCAAATTGGATATTATAAATTAACAAAAAAACGCGTATTTTTAAATTCACCTATTCATCATCACTTTGAAAAACGTGGTTTTGAGGAACCAGATATAGTAAAGGCATTTTGGTTAGTGGGAATTATTTGTTCATTACTTGGTATATTCTTTGCTGTTTGGATATAGAATATATTAGGTGATGAGATTTGCAAAAAAGATATAATTTATTTCTATTTATATCAGTATTGTTATTAATTACTTTTGGAATTATTATGATATATTCATCATCATATATATGGGCTGAATATAAATATAATGATGCCTTTAAATATTTAAAACAACAATTTATTTTTGCAATATTAGGATTAATTTTAATGTACTTTATTAGTAAAATAGATTATAAAATATATTATAAAAAGGCAAATCTAATATTAGGAATTTGTCTTTTTCTTTTAATACTTGTATTAATACCAGGAATAGGAGTAGAAAGAAATGGATCACAAAGTTGGTTTAGCATTTTTTCTTTTTCTATTCAACCAAGTGAATTAGCAAAATTAGGTATGATAATATTTACTGCAAAATATTTATCTAATCTAAAAAAAAGTACTTTTAAAGAAATTATTCCTATATTAATAATATTATTTTTAATATTTGGATTAATAATGCTACAACCAGATTTTGGAACAGGGTCTATTTTAGTAATGAGTATTATTTCTTTATTTTTTATTTCTGGAATTGATATGAAATTCTTTTATTATACAATTGGCGTAGGTGTATTAGGAGCAATTGGATTAATAGTAATTGCTCCATATAGAATGGAAAGAATTATATCATTTATAAATCCTTGGAATGATCCCTTAGGAACAGGATTTCAAATAATTCAAAGTTTATATGCAATTGGTCCAGGAGGATTGCTTGGCCAAGGATTCTTAAATTCTAGGCAAAAACAATTTTATTTACCAGAACCACAAACAGATTTTATATTTTCAATTATATGTGAAGAATTTGGTATAATTGGAGCATGCTTTGTAATTATTACATTTATAGCATTATGTTATTCTGGAATAAAAATAGCATTAAGACAAGAAAACTTATTTGGAAAATATTTAGTTTTTGGATTAATATTTCAAATAATCTTTCAAGCGGGATTAAATTTAGCAGTTGTAGTAGGTTTAATACCAGTTACAGGGGTTGTACTTTTGTTGTACTCATTACAATCATTAAAAAAACGCCTTATTTTAAGGGATAAA
>CAZCLV010000007.1:0-22068 GCA_964499645.1 uncultured Mycoplasma sp. | reverse complement strand
AAGGTTGAGGGTTCAAATCCTTCCGGGCGCACCATTAGTTAATTAACTTGTACTTTTGTGCAAGTTTTTTTGTGCAATATAATATTATAATAGATGAATAATATTATAACTTTTCAATTATTTTGAATTTTAAAAAAAGTATGATATGATATTTGTGTAAAGAGAGGGAACAAATATGAAGAAAAAAATTTTAATCGGACTATTTATGATAACAATGTGTTTTGCGCTAACTGGATGTCTTGGACCTGATAAGACTTATCATGAAAAAGTACCAGTATCTGATGTTTATTATGACAATTTTACAGGAAACATAAACAATGTTGCAGAAGAAGCTTTAGAGCAATTATTAACTGATAATGAGCCATTACATATTGAAGAAGATGGTAAATTTAGTATTAAATTACCATCATACAGTTATAATTTAAATGATGATATTTCTATTACAAAAGGGAAAGTAACTAACTTCGTTTTAGAGGGATATGCTAATAGTACAGGATTATACACAAAAATGACATTTGATTATGTAACAACGCAGGATGCTGAAAGAGAAACTAAAGGAAGTAATTATACAATTATATCTAAGACTAATTATGAATATAAGGGAAGTTTTACTGCTTATAATGGCTCAGCACTATTAAAAGATGGTAAATTATCTATTACTTTTCCATCAATTACTTTAAATACAACCACAACTCAAGTTAATCAAGATACTACAACTACTAATAGTGGTCAAGAAAGAGTTGGTAATCCTGTAACTAACACATGGAAAAAAGAAACAAATGATAAAAATGTATATTTGATTTTTAAAGTTAAGTAATATTATTTGTATGAATAATATGTAGCTAAAACACAATTCATAGATTAAAATAAACCTAGAAATCGACTAGGAAAAAATCAGTAATAGACTTTCGTTCATAGTTGTAATATGATGTTTTTGCCAATGGGAAGTGTTCAAATAAAAATACACAATAGCACCAGTAAAAATTATATTCTCTTTTAAATTATTAAAATACATTGAATCTTTTTTTGTTTAAATAAAAAACTATTGGAAAGTATTGGTATAAATGGTAAATAGTATTAAATAATTAGAGAAAATTACTAATTAGTTTTCTTTTTCTTTTTCAATATTAAGTACTATTCCAATTAAAATCATGAATGAAATTAAACTAGAGCCACCAGAACTAATAAATGGTAAGGTAATTCCCGTAATAGGTAAAATACCAATGGTCATAGCCATATTTTGTATCTGTTGATAAATTAAAACACTAACAGTTCCAATACAAATTAATTTATTTACTAATTTCTTATTTGAAATAGCAATACTTATAATTTTAATATTAAGTATTACGAATAAAGCAATTAATATTATTCCACCAATAATACCAAAACATGATATATAAGAAGAAAAAACAAAATCTGTTTGTAATTCAGGAAAATAAATAGGAATATTATTAAAACCATGCCCGAATATACCACTTGAAGAAATACTTATAAGAGAGTTTTCTAATTGAATACCCGAGGAATTTGTCCAATCAAATATTCTTTCTAAACGATAAAAGAAATTCGATCCTAAAATACTTATAAATAGTTCTCTTTCTAAAAAATATAAATAAAAGATTGAACCCAGTAGTACTACTAATATTATAAATAAAATAATAAACCATCTATATTTAATTCCTGCAATAAATAATAAAATTAATGTAATAATAAAATAAACTATTACTGCTCCTGTATCGGGTTCTAAAAATGTAAGAATTGTAGGTATCATAAAAATTACAATTGATTTAATAATAATTTTTATGTCACTTTTTTTACTTTTTTTCATATTATCAATAGTTTTAGAAAGATAAAGTATTAATCCAATCTTCATAAATTCACTTGGTTGCAGTCTTCCGAATATAGGAATATTAATCCATGCTTTTGTACCATTTATTTCATTTCCAAATATTAATACTATTAATAATAATATTATATTTGCTAAATATATATATAAACTATTTTTTATTAAGAAATTATTGCTTATTTTATTAACAAAAAATATGCATATAAAACCAAGAATATAAAACAATATTTGTTTCACTAATAAATTACCCATATTTTTTGGTAAATATGTTAATGAACTATATATTGTAATAATACTTATAATAAAAAAACCAATTAAAATAAATAATATTGATAAATCAATTTTTTCTTTTTTTTTCATATTAATATTATGGGAAAAATAAGAAAAATTATTATAAAATTACATAAAATATAATAGTAAATATAGAAATGGAGGAAAATATGAGAAAATTACCTAATATATTTAAACCTAACATAAATAATAGATTGGAGAACAATAAAGAAGTTTATTATTCATTTTTTGAGAATCAGAAGAATCAAAAAGATGATAATAATAAAACCATAAGTAGTGCTTTAAATACTGATTCTTCAAATAATAAGAGATATCTTATTTTAACAGCAGAAAAAAAGTATACATCTGAAATAATGAGTAGGGTTGGAAATAACATAATAATAAAAAATGGAAAAGCTATTTCCATTGATGATATTATTTCTATTGAAGAAATTTAAAAAGGATTCAATCGTCTGAATCCTTTTTAAATTAACATATTTCTACAAAAGTGTCAGATAAACATCTTAATGCACATATACATTCAGTATTTACAGTAAAGAATGAGTTTGTAGCAACATATGGATATTCACAACCTTCTTCAGTATTTGCTGCAAGCACTCTACACATACAACAACATTCATCTACTTTTTCCACTCTAAATACACTTGATTGTTTTTCAACACCATTTAATTCATAAGGCATTGTCATTAATTGATTATTACAAGTATAAAAAGAAATTGGCCTTGTATTACAAAGAACACTACTACAACATTCTCCTAAGAAAGGTCTATCACATGTACTTGGAATACTATCAATTATTGAAGCTTTACATTGCAATTCTTTTATTGTTTTTAAAATGTTTATTATGCAACAAGAATTTTCATTCATTATAAATCCACCCCTTTTTTAATTCTAATATAAGGTATTCGTCGTAAGAATATTAATGTATTATTAATACCTATAATTAAAATGTTTTTAAAAAATGTTTTATTTTTTCTATAAATATTGTATAATTCAATTAGGTGATTATTATGAAATTACAATACTTGATATTATTAATAGTGTTTATTATTTTAGTTCTAGCAGTACTAAAGATAAATAAAAAAGATATAAAGCTTGATATGAATAAGTTAGTTATATTTCTAGGTGGCAAAGATAATATAATTGATACTGAAGTAAACCTTTCAAGATTCATTGTTACATTAAAAAACATTGACTTAGTGGATAAAGAAGCAATTAAGGATTTGGGAGCTCGTGGAATAGTAGAAATGGATAATAAATTAAAAATCATTTTAGGCCCTGAATCAAAACAATTAAAAAAATACATTGATGACATAAAAAGATAAAAAAATTCAATTTATGACATAATATGACATTATTCGACAAAGACATATATTAACCTATTATTAGGTGATTATATGTCTTTTTATGATGGACTAGTTATAAATATTATTTTAGTATTATTTCCAATCTTTATTTTTCTTTTATATGTTGCGTATAGTAATAATATAAAGAATATTAAAAATAATAAAATTATATTTGATGTGATATGTTTATCTTCTATATTTTTATTGATAAAATTTCGCTATTATTTTCCAAATCCAATGTTTTTATTATTAATAAACATTCCACTTGTTTTATGCTTTATTAGAAAACGATATTTATTTTCAATAATAATAACTATTATAATAATTATTTATTATAAAAATATCTATTATTTTAATATTTATTATATGTTAATAGAGTACATAATATATTATTTGGTATTTCTATACTTAAACAAAAAGAATAAGAATATGGAAATATATATTTATATATTTTCTTTTTTAAAAGGAATAGTATTATCATATGAAATATATTATATATTACCAAACGAAACTAATGTTTTTATTATAGGATATCAAATATTTTTGTTACTACTTATATTCTATTCAATATTCTTTTTAGTAAATTATTTATTAGAAAAAGGAGAACAAATATTATCATTAAATCAAGTATTAAGAGAATTGGAACATGAAAAAGAATTAAGAAATTCATTATTTAAGATTACACATGAAATAAAAAATCCTATTGCAGTATGCAAAGGATATGTAGATATGATGGATTATAATGATATTGAAAAAATAAAGAAGTACAATTATATAATAAAAAATGAAATAGATCGAACATTAAGTATTATGGATGATTTTTTAGATTATACTAAAATAAAAGTAAACCTAGAAATAATGGATTTAACATTATTATTAGAAGAAACAATATTTTCTGTAGAAACATTATTAAATAATAAAAACATTATTTTACAAAAATCAATTCCGGAAAAGGAAATATATATTAATGGTGATTTTAATCGATTAAAACAGGTTTTAATTAATATTATAAAGAATAGTATTGAAGCTATTGAAAGAAAAAACGGTAAAATTATATTAAAAGTAATTGAAACAAATAATAAGGCTATAATATCAATTGAAGATAATGGTATTGGAATAAAAGCAGAAGATTTATCTAAAATAAGTGAAGCCTTTTTTACTACAAAAAAGAATGGTACAGGATTAGGAATGTCTTTATCTACCGAAATAGTAAAATTGCACAATGGTACTATAAAATATGAGTCAAAATATAAAAAGGGGACAAAAGTATTAATTTCTTTACATAAGATTGACTAAAAAAATAAATATAAAAGAAAAAAATATTTACAAAAAATGCAGTATATTGTAAGATTATTATAGTAGAGGAGTGAAGTTATGAAAAAAGTATTAATTTCGTTATCATGTTTTGTTATTAGTTTAGGATTATTTATTATGGGAGCAGGGGCTACAACATTAGCTACTGATACGAATGATTCAATTACAATGCCTACAAGTTTAAGTGTTTCAGAAAATAGTGCATTCACTGTAACAGGAATTGCAGGAACATTAGTTAATTCATATCAACTTGTTGATGTTACAAATGAATCAAATATAAAGGAAGCAATTATTAGTTATTTAACACTAAAAGCTGATTCAAGTACTCCGACAGCTACACTAGAAACTGCCAAGGCAAACTTAAAAACTAATATAAATGATTATGGGGAAACTTGGACTACATTATCTGAAAATTCAATTCCATCTAGTGCTATTGAAAGTAATAAATATTATGTATTATGGATAAAGGCAGCTGGGACTACAACAGTTTATGATTTTGACGGATATTCAACTATGACAGCAAGTACTACAAATAAAACAAGTAATCCTGATACTGGAATATTAGATACTGCATTATATGTTGGTGTTGGTGCATTAATTATTGTAGGTTCTGCATTAGTAATTAAAAAGAACAAAGAAATGTACGAATAATTTTAAAAAAGTATTGCAAAAAATAAGCATATTTGGTACAATCATATTGCTTATTTTTTTATGGCGATGTAGCTCAGTTGGCTAGAGCGTCCGGTTCATACCCGGAAGGTCGTGGGTTCGACCCCCTCCGTCGCTACCAAAAATGAAAAAAAATCAAGATTTCAAATCTTGATTTTTATTTTACTATTTTCTAATTCTTTTACTAATATTATCTTCAATTTCTTCAATAGCGTTTTTACCAAAAAATCTTGCTATTTCTATTTTAGCATTTTCTACTGAATCAGACCCATGAATAACATTTAAATGACATTTTTCTTTGTCACCATAATCTCCTCTTATAGTTCCTGGAAGAGCATCTTTACTATTTGTTGCTCCAATTAGTTCTCTTGTACGAGCAACAGCATTTTCACCTTTTACCAACATTGCTATAACTGGACCAGATAACATTGCTTCTTCTAATTTAGGATAGAAATCTCTATCTACAATGTGAGAGTAATGTTCTCGTAATATTTCTTTATTTAAATTCATGACTTCAACTTTTACTAAATTTAATTCATGATTTCTAAATCTATGAACAACTTCACCGAATATTTCTTTTTTTACACCATCTGGTTTTATCATACAATAAGTATATTCCATATCTTTTTCCCTGACTTTCCTCTTTAAATAAATTTTGTCATTATTGTATCAGATAGATATAAAAAATTCAAGTTAAATTTATATTTAGAACCATAATAAAACAAAAAACTTGTTTTTTTTCATATTATTTGTTATAATCATTGATAGAAAAGCACGGAAGGAGGGATAATATATGACAGAGGTAGCAGTTAAAGGCAATTTAGATGGTGCATTAAAACGCTTCAAGCAAAAGTGTTCGCGTGATGGAATCCCTTCAGAAATCAAAAAAAGAAAATTTTACGATAAACCAGGGAAAAAAAGAAGAGAAGAAAAAGAAAAGAACATTAGAAATTCTCAAAAAAGAAATAAAAGAGAATATTAATATATTAGAGAAAGAATATTCTTTCTCTTTAATTTTAAAGGAGAATAATTATGAATTTAACTGAACAATTTAAAAAAGATATTATTACTGCTATGAAAGAAAAAGACAAAAGAAAACTAGATACTTTAAGATCAGTAAAAGGTGCTATTCAACTTGAAATAATAAATAATCGTAAAGAAGAAAATGACGAATTATTATTAGATGTTATTTCAAAACAAATTAAATTAAGAAATGATTCAATTGAAGAGTTTAAAAAAGGTAATCGTCAAGATTTAATTGATTCATATCAAGAAGAAATTGATATTTTAAAAGAATACTTACCTAAACAATTATCAGAAGAAGAATTAAATAATATTATTAGTCAAGTATTTAATAAAGTTAATCCTTTATCAATTAAAGACTTAGGATTGATTATGAAAGAAATTACTCCATTAGTAAGAAATAGATGTGATATGAAACAACTTAATGAAAAAATAAGAGAAAAATTAAATAATTAATATTTAATTTTTTTTTTAATAAAATTAAATAGGTGATTTTATGTTTAAAAAACTATTTGATTATATTAAAACTAATGAATTAAAGGTTATTTACTATAATAATAAAATAAATATAGTAAACTATAATCAAATAGGAACTTTTGATAATAAAAGTATTGAAATAATATCAAAAATAAAAAAAATTATTATAAAAGGAGATAATCTAACAATAAATCGTTTATATGATAATGAACTTTTAATAGATGGAAAGATTGAAACTATTGAATTCATTAATAATGGTGATATATATGATTAATTATTATGAAATAGAGATAAGTGGCAAAAACATATATCGATTCTTTGAAAAGATTATTAAAAATAAAATAAATATATTTGATATTAAACATAAGCTTAATATAATTATTTTTAAAGTAAGTTATAATGATTATCTAAAAATAATAAAATTAAATACTATATATAATATAAGAATAATAAATATAAGAGGAATTAATAAAGTTAAAAAATTATTTAGTTTCTACTATATCTTTTTTTGTTTATTGTTTTTAAACATAGTATTTATATTTATATATTCAAAAATGATATTTTTTATTGAAATAAAAACTGAAAATAAAGAACTTAAAGAAATAATTGAATCTAATTATGATAAATATGAATTAAGTTTATATAAGTTCTCAAATTCATACAGCAATTTAAAGAAAATAAGTGAAAGAATAAAACAAGATAATAATAAATTAATTGAATGGATTGAGATTAAACATATTGGAGTAAAATATGAAATTAATATTATAGAAAAAATTGATTTAGATTCTAAAAATATAAATAATACTAAAAAAAATGATGTAGTAGCGGAAAAAAATGGTTTAATTTTAGACATATATGCTTCTTCTGGTGAAATAATTAAAAATAAGGGAGATTATGTAAAAAAAGGAGAAATTATAATAAGTGGAATGATTAAAAAGAATGATGAAGTAAAAAATATAGTATCTGCTCAAGCAAAAGTATATGCTGAAGTATGGTATAAAGTAATAATAGAGCATCCTTTTATTTTTGAGGAACAAGTTAATGAAAAAGGATATAAAAATATTTCAATAAATATATTTAATAAAGATATAGTTCTATTATCTAGAAAGAATAAATCTATAAATAAAGAACAAGAAATTATTTTAATTAAGAATTCTATATTTACATTAAAAAGTATTCAAAAATATCAAACAAACTTAGTTAAAAAAAAATACACTAAAAAAGAGTTACAAAACATACTAGAAAATATGGCAAAAAAAGAAATAGTTAAACAATTATCTAAAAATGAAAAAATATTATTGCAAAAAACTTTGAAAAATACTACTGATGATGTTAAAATGAATATAGAAGTATTTTTTAAAGTATATGAGAATATAGCAATAGAAAAAGATATTAAATTAGATAATATAGAAGGGTAATTTTATGATAGGAAATATTAAAGAAATAATTAGTCCAATATTAAATTATACTTTACCAGTAGTTATTATATCTACTGTAATTATTGTTAGTTTAAGGATTACTGATTTAATTATTAAAAAAGAAAAGATAGTTCTATATAAAGAATTATTAAAACTATTCTTTATATTATACATTCTTTGTTTATTCCAAGTTGTTACTTATCAAGATGTTGGTAGTGCAAATGCTAATTTTATTCCATTTAGAGAAATGTTTAGATATAGTTTTGGAAGTTATTCATTTTCTAAAAATATTTTAGGTAATTTACTATTGTTTTTTCCATTTGGATTATTTCTTGGTTATCTTTTTAAAATTAAAAAAACATATATTATAGCAATTCTATCATTTGTTGCGTCTTGTTCAATTGAAATAACGCAATTATCCATTGGAAGAATATTTGATGTAGATGATATCATATTAAATGTATGTGGAGCGGTACTAGGATTTTTACTTTATAAATTATTTCATAGATTTAGTGATATAATTCCAAATAAATTAAAGAAAGAATGGATTATAAATTTATTTACGATAATAGTTATAATTATTGCAGTGAGGTTATTATTTATATGAAAAAGTTTAATATTTATAATGAAACAAATAAAGATTTAGTTAATGAAATTAAAAAGATAAAGAAGATAGTAAAAATAGCAGTACAAGAAGAAAAACAAAAAGATGCATATTTTAATATAATTATAGTGAATAATGAGTATATTCATAAATTAAATAAAGAGTATCGTAAAATTGATAGGGAAACAGATGTTATTACATTTGCTCTTGAAGATGAAGAAAAAGAAGAATTAGACTCAATAAAAATACTTGGTGATATATATATATCAATTGATAAAGCAATGGAACAAAGTATTGAATATAGTCATTCTTTAGATAGAGAATTATGCTTTTTAGCAATTCATGGTTTTTATCATCTACTTGGATATGATCATATGAATAAAGAAGATGAAAAGATCATGTTTGCTAAACAAGATGTAATATTGAATAAAAAGAACTTTGCTAAAAGAAATAGTAAAAATTAATATATTATAGGAGGAAAATATGAAAGAAAAATTAATTGAATTACAAAACTTGGCATATGCACCATATTCAAACTTTAAAGTAAGTGCAATATTAGTTACTAATAATGATATAGAATTTAATGGAGTAAATGTAGAAAATGCTTCTTATGGTGGAAGTATTTGTGCTGAAAGAGTTGCAATATTAAGTGCAGTTTCAAATGGATATAGAAAAGGTGATTTTAAAAAGTTATATATTTTAAATAGTAGTGAAAAAATTGCTACGCCTTGTATGATATGTAGACAAACATTTTTAGAATTTTTTAATTCAGACATGGAAATAGAATGTATAAATATTAAAGGAGAGAGTGAAACCTATAAAGTAAATGAATTATGCCCATTTCCATTTGATGAAGGTAATTTATAATGAAAAGTGGTTTTGTTAGTATAGTTGGTAGACCTAATGTAGGTAAATCAACTTTAATTAATAAGTTATTAGGACATAAAATAGCAATTACTTCAAACAAGGTAGGAACAACTAGAAATAATATATTTGGTATCTTAACAGATGAAGAAACTCAAATAATATTTATAGATACTCCAGGAATAAATAGTTCTAGTTCAAAATTAGGTGAAGTATTAAATTCAAAAGCATATTCAAGTTTTGAAAATGATTTAGTCCTTTTTTTAGTTGATATTGCAAGTGGATTTGGACCAAATGATAAAAAAATACTTGAAAAACTTAAAAATGAAGATAAAAATGTAATCTTAGTATTAACTAAAGTAGATTTAATTAAAAAAGAAAAATTATTAAAAGAAATAACTGAATTAAAAGATATATATAATTTTATTGATATAATTCCAATATCATCAATAAAAGGAGATAATATACAAATACTTCTTAATGTAATAAAAAAGAACTTAAAAGATGATATTAAATATTTTGATGATAATACAATTACTAATGTATCAGAAAAGTTTTTAATAGGGGAAATAATAAGAGAAAAAGTACTTCAATTAACTAAAGAAGAAGTTCCGCATGCTGTAACATGTTTAGTAGAAAAAATGGAATTTAAAAAAGGTTCTGTTTATATAAATGGATTAATAGTAGTAGACAGAGATAATTTAAAAGGAATTATTATTGGTAAAAATGGAAGTATGTTAAAACAAATTGGATTTTTAGCTAGAAAAGATATAGAAGAACTTTTAGAAAAAAAAGTATTTCTTGAATTGTTTGTAAAAACAATAGAAAATTGGAGACAAAAAGAAGAATTGTTTGAAGAATTAGGAATAATTGAAAAAGAAGATTAAAAATATAATATATGTTTCATTATAATAATAGGTGATTATTATGAAAGAAATATTATGGTATTTATTTAGAAACACAGGGGAATTAAAGTATTTTATTTTTTTAAAGGAATTGGAGAACAACAATAAAGATGAAGATAGAAAAAGTAAAAGGAATAGTAATTAGTGATACTAATTATTCAGAATCAAGTAAAATTTTAAATGTTTATACAGAAGAGTTTGGTAAAATTGGAGTAATTAGTAAAGGATGTAGAAACCTAAAAAGTAATCTGAGGAGTGTTAGTTCTAAACTTACTTATGGATATTTTCATATATATTATAAAGAAGAAGGATTATCTACTTTAATAAATGTAGATATTATAAATGAATTTATTAATATAAAAAAAGATTTAATTAAAATAGGATGTGCTACATATTTAATAGACTTAACTAATCAAGTATTAAAGGAAAGCGATACAAAAGATTTATTTAATATGCTAGTTGGAAGTTTAGAAAAAATTAATGATGGGTTTGATCCTATAGTAATTACAAATATAATTGAATTAAAATATTTAGATTTTTTAGGAGTTGCTCCTATATTAGATTGTTGTAGTGTATGTGGTAGTCAAAATGAAATTATTACTATTAGTAGTGATAATGGAGGCTATTTGTGTAAAAAATGCTATAATAATGATTATATAGTAGATGATAAAACAATAAAATTAATTAGAATGTTTAAATATGTAGATATAAATAAAATAAAAGAACTTAATATAGCAGATAAAAATAAATTTGAAATAAATAAATTCTTAGAAGATTATTATTCTAAATACACAGGATTATATTTAAAATCAAAAGATTTCTTAAAACAATTAAGAAGTTAAGAAAAAACACAAAAAAACTTGTTTTTCTTAAAAAGATAGTGTATAATTTATAAAGCAGTTGACTTTATAGTCAAAATTGGATTAAAAGAAGGAGTGATATTATGGCAGTTCCAGCAAGAAAAGTTTCAAAGACAAGTCAAAGAACTCGTAGAGCACATATGGCATTAACCGCAAAACAAACAACTAAATGTCCTAATTGTGGGGCAATTATTAAATCACATCGTGTTTGTAAAGAATGTGGAAGTTATAAAGGTAAAACAGTAGTAGAAGACACAAATAAAAATAAGACTAAATAAGTCTTTTTTATTGCTTAAAAAAATTAAATTAATTGCTTTATTTTTGACTTTTTAGCACAAAAATGGTAAAATATGCACTATATTTAATTATGGAGTGAATGTTATGGATACATATAATAAAATAAAGGAAGAAATGAAACTTAGATTAATTTCTAAAGCAGTAAATGAAAATAAAGAATGCGCTATTCTACCACAATATAAAACATCTTTAAATAATAGTAAATATAGAGAATATTTACCTGTTATGAAAGAAATGAGTAATACTAAAATAACTATTCCATATACTTTTTTACAAGAATTATTAGATGAACTATGTAAAGATAATATTACTGAATATGATTATTATTCTAATTGTTATAGATTAACTAAAAAAGGAATATTAGAATATTTAAAAAGAATGATAGTGAGTTTTTCAGATGGTGAATATATCGAAATATATCATGGCTTTCTTGATATGCTAAAAGATAGAAATATTGATTTAAGCGAAGAACAAATAGATAATAAAATGTATGAAATATTTAATGAAGAACATTCTAGATATTTTAAACAAATTAAAAAAACAAAGCCAATGCAATTAACTCGTTGTTTTTGTACAGATGATTATGAATAATATAAAAGACTTTAAAACATAAATATTTAAGAAAAACTAAAACTAAAAGTAAAAGTAAGAAAAGAATCTATAAAAAGTAATAATTTATAGATTCTTTTTGTATTAAAATCTTCTCTTAGTGTTATAACAATAAATTAAAAAACTATATTAATTATAACTTTTTTTTGTTATAATTAACTTGGTGATTATATGTTAACTATAAAGGATTTTAATGACTATGAAATAATTTCTATGTCTAATGGAGAAAAACTAGAGAAATGGGGTAATTATTGCCTTTTAAGACCAGATCCTGAGATTATATGGAATGATATATTAGACTCTAATAAAGCAGATGCTATTTATCATAGAAGTGATAAAGGTGGAGGATTTTGGGAAAAGAAAAATAAATTACCAGAGTTTTGGACTATAAATTATAAAGATTTAAAATTTAATGTCAAACTTATGGGATTTAAACATACTGGTATATTTCCTGAACAAAGTATTAACTGGGACTTTATGAGAAATAAAATTAAAAACTCTAATAGAAAAATTAAAGTATTAAATTTATTTGCTTATACAGGGTGTGCTTCAGTTGCTTGCTTAAAAGAAGGGGCAGAGGTAGTTCATGTTGATTCTTCTAAAGGTATGATAGATTGGGCTAAAGAAAATGTTAAATTGAATAATCTTGAAGATAAATCAATAAGATTTTTAGTAGATGATTGTATTAAATTTGTTGAAAGAGAAATAAGAAGAGGTAACAAATATGATGCAATTATAATGGATCCTCCTTCTTTTGGTAGAGGATCTAATGGTGAAGTTTGGAGTATTGATAAAGATTTATTTAATTTAGTTAATTTATGTATGCAAATATTAAGTGATGATCCTTTATTTTTTATAATAAATACTTATACTGCAGGATTATCTAAAATAGTAGTAGGAAACATTTTAAAAATGACTATTGGAAAAAAATATCAAGGAACAATTACTTCATATGAATTAGGCATTGAATCAAAAAATGGAATAATCTTACCATGTGGAGTATGTGGAAGATATGAAAAATAATTTAGATGTATTATATGAAGATAATCATATTATTGTTGTAGTAAAACCTTTCAATATTCTATCACAAAGCGATGATACAAATGATATAGATATGCTTACTATAATAAAGTCTTATTTAAAAGAAAAATATAATAAACCTGGTAATGTTTATCTAGGATTAGTACATAGATTAGATAGACCTACTAGTGGAATAATGATATTTGCTAAAACAAGTAAAGCAGCTAGTAGATTGTCTAAAGAAATAATAGAAAATAAAGTAAATAAAAAATATCTTGCTATTATAAATGGTACTTTAATTAAAAAAGAAGGTACTTTTGAAGACTATTTATTAAAAGACAAAGATTTTAATAGTAAAATAGTAGATGAGAAGACTGGAAAATATGCTAAATTAAATTATAAAATATTAAAAGAAAAAGATAATTTATCTTTAGTAGAAATTGAACTTATTACAGGTAGACACCATCAAATAAGGGTGCAATTTGCAAGTAGAGGTTATCCATTATATGGAGATCAAAGATATGGAATAGAAGATAGAAAACAACTTGCTTTATATGCTTATTATTTAAGTTTTATTCATCCTGTGACAAAAGAAAAAATGGAATTTAAGAAATACCCTGAAAAAATTGGGATATGGACATATTATTTATAGGAGGACTATATGTTAGAAATTAAAAATGTAGTAAAAAAATATGGAAATAAAATTGCAGTAGATAATGTTAGCTTAAAAGTAGAAAATGGAAAAATATTTGGCTTTATTGGCCATAATGGAGCAGGAAAAACCACTTTAATTAAAGCAATAGTAGGAATCCATGATTTTGATAGTGGAGATATATTAATTAATGGAACATCTATTAAAAAAGATCCAATTAAATGTAAATTAGAAATTGCTTATATACCAGACAATCCAGATATATATATGAACTTAAAAGGAATAGATTATTTGAACTTTATTGGAGATATCTATAATGTTGATGGTACTGAAAGAACAAAAACAATAGAAAAATATGCTAAGTTATTTGAAATATATGATAATTTAGGTGATGTTATTTCATCTTATTCACATGGTATGAAACAAAAATTAGTAATTATTTCTGCATTAATTCATAATCCAAAATTATTAGTATTAGATGAACCTTTTGTAGGACTTGATCCAAAAGCTAGTAAAACACTAAAAGATATAATGAAAGAATTATGTGATAATAAAACAACAATATTTTTCTCATCACATGTACTTGAAGTAGTAGAAAAACTATGCGATGAAATCGGAATAATTAAAAATGGTAAACTTATTGAAGTTGGAGAAACTAAAAAAATAATCGGAAAGAAAGGCTTAGAAGATGTTTTCTTGGGTCTAACTGATGAAAAATAAATTATTCTTATTATTAAAAACAAATCTTTTAAATTCATTTAAAATAAGAAGTACAACTACTAGAAAAAAGATTCTTATGGGAGTTGCAATACTTTATATTATAGGTGCTTTATTATTTTCACTTGGAATGTATGAAAAACAAATATTTACTAGTTTTGAAAAACAAAATTTAGTAACATATTTTCTAATTATTATCTTTGCAATTGCAAGTATATTTTCTTTTTTGTTTACTATATATAGTGCTAAAGCAGGTTTATTTGAAAATAAAGATAATAATTTATTATGTAGTTTACCAATAAAGAAATCTACTATTCTATTCAGTAGATTATTATATCTTGTTTTATATAACTTAGTAATTGGTCTAATTTTTATAGTACCAGGGCTAGTTATTTATATTAAAAGCGTAGATGTAAATATAATGTTTTATGTCTCAGTATTAGTACTACTATTATTGTTTTCTATTATTCCTACTGTACTAGCATGTATTTTTGGCTATTTAGTAGCAATTTTAACATCAAAAACAAAAAGAAAAAATATATTTGAAATGATATTTTATTTAATATTTATTGGAGCATATTTAGGTTTATATTTAAATGCAAATAAGTTACTTAGTTTATTTGTAAATAATGTAGCATTAATAAATAATATTTTAAAATATGGATTTTTACCTATATTCTTAATGGGTAAAACTATTAATACTGGTAATATATTATATTTACTTTATTTTATATTACTTAATGTAGGAGTATTATATTTATTTATAATGTTATTAAATAAAAGTTATTATAAAATAATTTCAAAATTAAATTCACATGCTTCAAATTCTAAATTTATTATGAAGAATATTGATAATAAAAGTATTAAAAAAACTTTAAGAGAAAAAGAATTAAAAAGATATTTTTCTTCTCCTATATATGTATTTAATACAGGTTGTGGAATAATTATCTTAATAGTAGTAGCTTTTGCAAGCATATTTACTGATTTGAATGCTTTTTTACAAAAATCTGCACCATCGTTTTCTGTACCATTTCCATTATTAGTATTTTCATTATTATTATTTATTATTTTTATGACAGATACAACTTGTTCTTCAATATCTATTGAAAGAAATAACTTTTGGATATTAAAAGTATTACCAGTTAAAGTAAAAGAAGTATTAAGTGCTAAAAAATTTGTTAATTTGATAATATTAATACCAGCTTGTATTTTTGCAATAATAATGTTTTATATAACAGGTTATGTTTCATTAAAAGATACAGCATTACTATTATTATTTGCAGTACTATTTAGTTATTTTATTGCAAATTTTGGTTTAATAATTAACTTATTATTTCCAAACTTTAATGCCGTAAATGATGCTGTAATAGTAAAACAATCCACTAGTACATTTGTATCTATAGGAGTACCAGCACTATTATCTATAGTATTTATTGGATTTATTACTTCATTAAATATAAATATTAATTTATTATTAATAATTTCAATATTAGTATCTTTAGTCTTAGCAGTAATATCATATATAATATTAAATACTTGGGGAATAAAGAAATTCAATAAATTAAGATAATTATATAATAATTGAAGATAAAAAAATAAAATAAAATAATAATAAAAAGAATTAAAGAGTAAACCATTTAATTCTTTTTTTATTTTTGATACAATAATTATAGAGGTAATTATGAATATAGAGATTAATAATAAAAATTATGAAGTAATAATTGAATATAAAAATAATAAGAATATGTATTTGAGAGTAAAAAAGGATTTAAAAATATATATTACTGCTCCTAAATATATAAGAGAAAAAGAGATAAAAAACTTTATTAATAATAATATTGATTCAGTTTATAAACAATTAAATACGTTTGAAAATAATAAGATAAATCAAAAGAATAAATTACTTTTTTTAGGATATTCTTATGATATAAGTTATATTGATAAGAAAGAGGTTATTTTTGGATCAAATAAAGTATTTATAGGGAAATCAATTGATATTGATAAATGGTATAAAAACGAAGCTAAAACTATCTTTAAAGATAGGTTGGATTATTGCTATAATTTATTTGAAGAAAATATTTCTTATCCAAATTTAAAAATAAGAAAAATGACTTCTAAATGGGGAGTATGTAATATAAGTGATAGAACTATAACCTTAAATCTAGAACTAATTAAATTAGATACTAAATATTTAGATTATGTAATTGTTCATGAATTATGTCATTTAATTTATCCTAATCATTCTAAGTATTTTTGGAATCTAGTATCTAAATATATAGATAATTATAAAAAATATCGTAATGAAATGAAAAATATTATTTAAAAATAAATTAATTGTATTATTTACTTATTGATATTTTTTTTGTATAATTAATGAGGAGTTGAAAGATATGAAAAACCGTAGTGAATTAAGAGAAATAATAATTAAAATTTTATATCAAGCATATATTTATAATAATTTAAATATAAAATATAATATTAATGATTTAATAAATGAACAAATTGAAACAGAAAATGATTTTGTAAATGAATGCATAAATAATGTATTATCAAAAGAAAAAGAAATAGTAGAATTAGCAAATAAGTATTTAAAAGATTGGACTATTGATAGATTAAGCAAAGTAGATAAAGCTATTATATCTTTAGCAATATATGAACTTTTATATACAGATACACCTAATATTGTATGTATAAATGAAGCAATAGAACTATCAAAGAAATATAGTGATGTAGAAGTTACTAAAATGATAAATGGAGTTTTAGATAATATATATCATAATGAAGTTAAAGAAGATTAATAAAAATCTTCTTTTTATTATTTTTATATGATAAAATATATTTATAAGGTTGGTGAATAATTATGAAACTATTAGTTACTGGAGGATGTGGTTATATTGGTAGTCACACTATTGTAGAATTATTAGAGAATAATTATGATGTTGTTTGTATTGATAATTTTTCTAATTCAAAAAAAGAAGTAATTAATAATATAAATATAATTACAAATAAAAATTTTAAATTATATGAAGGTGATTTAAAAGATAAAAAATTACTAACAAAAATATTTAAAGATGAAAATATAGAAGCAGTCATTCATTTTGCTGGATTTAAAGCAGTAGGAGAAAGCGTAAAACAACCTTTAAAATATTATGATAATAATTTAATATCTACAATAAACTTATTAGAAGTTATGAATGAGTTTAATTGTAAAAAAATAATCTTTTCATCAAGTGCAACAGTTTATAAACAATCAAAAATACTTCCTCTAAAAGAAGATTTTGAATTATCTACTACTAATCCATATGGAACAACAAAGTTATTTATTGAAGGAATTTTAAAAGATTTATATGAATCAACATTAGATTGGAATATTATAGTATTAAGATATTTTAATCCAATTGGAGCACACAAAAGTGGTTTAATTGGAGAAAATCCAAATGGTATTCCTAATAATTTAATGCCTTATATTACAAAAGTAGCAACAAAAGAATATGAAAAACTTAAAATATTTGGAAATGATTATAATACACCAGATGGTACGGGAGTAAGAGATTATATACATGTAGTGGATTTAGCAAAAGGACATTTAAAAGCATTAGAACATATTAATAATACTCAATATTCAGTTTATAATGTAGGAACAGGAATTGGATATAGTGTTTTAGATATAGTAGAAACATTTAAAAAAGTAAATAAAGTAGAAATACCATATGAAATAGTAGAAAGAAGACCTGGAGATATAGATAGTTGTTATTCAGATGCTACAAAAGCATTACAAGAACTAGGATTTAAAACTATATATAATCTTGAAGATATGTGTAAAGACTCATATAACTTTATATTAAATCAAAAAAAATAGTATCAAAGGAGTACCACTAATGAATGATAAATATTTAACAGTAAGTCAAATAAATAAATATATAAAATATAAATTTGATAATGATGAAAATTTAAATATTGTGTATTTAAAAGGAGAAATATCTAATTTTAAAAATCATACTACAGGACATCTATATTTTACTATAAAAGATGAAAGTTCTAGAATACTTGCTGTAATGTTTAAAAATAATGCAATGAAACTTAATTTTAATCCAGTAGATGGTACTAAAGTATTAGTTATTGGTAAAATTAGTTGTTATGAAGCAAATGGTAATTATCAAATATATGTAGAAGAAATGATTGAAGATGGGGTTGGTAATTTATACCTTGAGTTTGAGAAACTTAAAAAGAAATTAGAAGGACTTGGTTATTTTAATGTAGAACATAAAAAACCAATACCAAAGTTTCCTAAAAAAATAGGTATTATTACGGCATCTACTGGAGCAGCAATAAGAGATATAATTACTACAATAAATAGAAGATATAAATTAGTAGAACTTTACTTATTTCCTTCTTTAGTACAAGGCATAGATGCTAAAGATGATATTGTAAAAAACTTAAAGATAGCAGATAATTATAATTTAGATGTAATTATATTAGGGCGTGGTGGTGGCTCAATAGAAGATTTATGGGCTTTTAACGAAGAAATAGTAGCAGATGCAATATTTAATTGTAATACACCAATAATAAGTGCAGTAGGGCATGAAATTGACTTTACAATAAGTGACTTTGTAGCTGATTTAAGAGCACCAACACCAACAGCAGCAGCAGAACTAGCAGTACCTAATACAATTGATATAATAAATAATATTAAACAATTAGAACTAAGAAGTAATAAAAGTATTACGACAATACTTGAAGAAAGTAAAACAAAGTTATATAATTTAATTAACTCATATGTAATGAAAAATCCAAAAAATATATATGAAATAAAAGCACAAAAATTAGATACTTTAGTAGAAAAAATAGAAATATTTATAAAAAATAAAATAGATAATAAAAAACATAATTATATAAATCTTTTAAATAGATTAGAAACATTAAATCCTATTTCTACTATTAAAAGAGGTTATAGTATTTCTAGAATAAATAATAATATTACTACAAGTATAAAAAACATAAAAGAAAATGATATTTTAAAAACAGAATTAAAAGATGGTTATATTAATTCTAAAATAATTAATGTGGAGGAAAAGTAATGGAAAATAAAGAACAAACATTTGAAGAAAAAATAGAATTATTAGAAAAAATAGTAAAAGATCTTGAAACTGGAGATACAGAATTAGAAAAAGCAATTGATAAGTTTAATGAAGCAATGAAAATAGCAAATGAATGTAATAAGACATTAGAAAATGCTAGTGAAACAATAAACAAAGTACTAAATAAAGATGGTAAATTTGAAAAATTTGAAATAGAATAGGAGAAGTAAAAAATGAAAAAATATGCAATAATTTTAGCAGGAGGATCAGGTACAAGATTTGGAAATTCAGAAATGCCAAAACAATATTTAAATTTATGTGGTGTACCAATAATAATTCATTGTTTAGAACAATTTTTATTAATACCAGATTTTGATGCAATTATTATATGTGTTCCTAAAATTTGGATGTCACATACAAAAAATATTATTGGAGAATTTATAGGAAAAAATGATAGAATTTTTGTTACTGAGGGAGGAACAACTCGTAATGATACTATTTTATGTGGATGTAAATTTATTAAAGAAAAATTTGGATTAAAAAAAGATGATATTGTAGTGACACATGATTCAGTAAGGCCTTTCGTTAGTCAAAGAATAATAAAAGAAAATATAGAAAATGCAATAAAATATGATGCAGTTGATACTGCTATACCTTCAACAGACACTATTGTCGAATCAATTAATGCTGAAACAATTAATTCGGTTCCAGTTAGAAAAAATTTATATTTAGGACAAACACCTCAAAGTTTTAATATATTAAATTTTATAGAATTATATGATTCTTTATCAGATGAAGAAAAAGAAGTATTAACCGATGCATGCAAAATATTTGTTATAAAAAATAAACAAGTTAAAATCGTAGATGGTGAAAATTATAATATTAAAATTACTACTCCATTTGATTTAAAACTAGCTGAAGCTATTTTAAAGGTAAACAAGTATGATTAATTTTACATATAAATTAATTTCACCCAAAATATTTAGATGTGATTTAAATTGTGAAAATTTATTGTCTAATAAACTAATAGTTAGACCTAAGTATTTATCAATATGTGCGGCAGATCAAAGATATTATAGCGGAAAAAGAAAACCAGAGGTATTAAAATCAAAACTTCCAATGGCCTTAATACATGAAGCAGTGGGAGAAGTGGTTTTTGATAGTACTAACGAGTATAAGGTTGGAACAAATGTTGTAATGGTTCCAAATATACCATGTGAAAAAAATAAAAACATTAAAGAAAATTATTTAAGGACTTCAAAATTTAAATCAAGTAGTTGTGATGGATTTATGCAATCATATGTCTATACTGATAAAGATAGAGTAATACCTATTGAAAATAATATAGATTTAAGAATTGCAGCATTATGTGAATTACTTAGTGTAAGTATTAATGCAATAAATGCTTTTAAAGAAGCAAATAATAAAAAGATTGATACTATTGGTGTTTGGGGAACAGGAAGTGTTGGCTTTGCTGTAGCATTAGTATTAAAAAAATATTTTTCAAAAGCAAAGGTTATTGTTATTGGAAGATCAATTCAAAAAGAAGAATATTTTTCATTTGCAGATGAAAGATATTTAATTGATGAACTGCCAGAAGATTTTAGTGTTGATCAAGCATTTGAATGTGTCGGTGGAATAGAATCAAGCACTGCAATAAATCAAATAATTGATTATATTAATCCTCAAGGTACTATTTCTTTAATGGGAGTATCTGAAGAACAAATTTTAATTAATACTAGAATGGTATTAGAAAAAGGTATAAAAATTATTGGCAATAGTAGAAGTAGTAAGGAAGACTTTAAAGAAGCATTAGATTTTTTAAGTAAATATCCAGATGCAAGTAATTATTTAAATACAATAATTTCTAGTGAGATTGTTGTCAAAAATATAAATGATATATATAAAGCTTTTGATGAAGATATAGATAATTATTTTAAAACAATTATGAAATGGGAAATATAATAATATTTCTCTTTTTATTTACATTAATACTTATATTTTGTTATAATTGAATAGGTTATTAAAATTAGGAAGTGAAAGTATGAAAATATTATTTATTACATCAGATTATCCTTCTA
>CAZCLV010000006.1:1791-22368 GCA_964499645.1 uncultured Mycoplasma sp. | reverse complement strand
AATAGTTTATTTACAGAATATATATCAAATGTACTTCCTGAACTTGGAGAAGATAACACAAGTGAATCTACTTTTCATGATTTCTTAAAAGACAATATAAATGAATATAAAAAAGTAGAATCATTTACAGATTTTATTGCTAGATATTATACATATAATGAAAAGAATCCTATATTAGTAAAATATAAACAAAGTGATGAAATTATTGAAGACATAAATAATTATATAAAAAAATATATAAAAGAAACAAAATTTATAGATGGTATTGAAGAAGAATATGTTTATAGTTATACAAAAGAACAATTAAATAATTTATTGAAAGATAGATATGATAGATTTTCATTATTTGAAAGAATAAAAGAAATATCAAGAAAGTTATCAGAAATAAACTATGAAGGCAGAATAGGACAAGCAAAAGTAATAAATAAAAGACTAATGAATGTTTTAAATACTAAAAAAGATTTTAAAAAGATATATTATAATTTCTTTAAAAGTGAATATTGTAAAATAAATCTTAGTGATAATGAAATAAGAAACTTTGTAAATAAAGAAAATATTAATTATGAAGATGCTATTTTATTTGTATATATAAAAAGTTTACTTGAAGGATTTAATTATAATAATTTAATTAAAGAAGTAGTAATAGATGAAGCTCAAGATTATACTAAGTTACAATATATAATACTTGCTAATATATTTAAAAAGAGTGGTTTTACTATTCTAGGAGATGTTAATCAAACCATTAATCCTTATTATAAATATAATTCTATGGAAGAAATAGAAAAATTATTAAATGGGACTTCAAAGTACTTAGAACTTACTAAAACATATCGTTCTAGTGAGGAAATAATAGAGTACACTAATCAAATACTTAACTTAAAACATGTTAGCGCTATTAGAAAAAGCATGAATATTCCAGTAATATTTAGAAAAGAAAACAATTTAATAGAACAATTATTGAATGATATAGATTATTTAAAACCTAAATATAAAAGTATTGCTATTATAACAAAAGATGATGAAGAAGCTACTTTAATATATAATAAATTAAAAGGTAGTTTTCAAATTGGACTTATTACTTCAAAAGAAGAAATATATAGAAAAGATTTAATAATTATACCTTCATATATGGCAAAAGGATTAGAATTTGATAGTGTAATAGTATATAATAAAATAAATAATAAATATAAAGATAATGAAAAGAATTTATATTATGTTGCTTGTACAAGAGCACAACATCAACTAATTATTTATAACTAAAAAAGACTTTTTAAAAGTCTTTTTATTCTTCAATTATCATATTTTCTCTTCCAGCACCAGTACCAATAAACTTAATTGGAGTATTCACTAGTTCTTCAATTCTATCTAAATATTTTTTAGCATTCTCTGGTAAATCACTTCTTTTTTTAATATTAGAAATATCTCCAAAGTTACCTTTAAATGTTTCATAAATAGGAGTACAATCTTTTATATAGTCGGGATTTGTAGAGTATTTCATAGATTTAGTACCTTTATATTCATAAGCAATACATACTTTGAACTCATCAAATTTACCAATTGTATCTAAATGATTAATACATAAACCAGTAATACTATTAATACGCACTGCATATTTTAGTGCTACTAAATCCAACCAACCACATCTTCTTGGTCTTTTAGTAGTGGTTCCATATTCATGTCCTAATTCTCTAATTGTATTCCCAATTTCATTATCTTGTTCTGTAATATAAGGACCTTCACCAACTCTTGAAGAATATGCTTTTAATACAGCATAGATTTCATTAATATTTTTAGCACCAATTCCACTTCCAGTTAAAACTCCTCCAATTGTGGGATTACTTGAAGTGACATAAGGATAAGTACCAAAATCAATATCTAATAAAGTTGCTTGTGCACCTTCACAAACTATTTTTTCATTATTATCAATAGCATTATGAATAAGATCAATAGTGTCACAAATATATGGTTTTAATATTTTAGCATATTCATTATATTCATTAATTAATTCATTTTCGTCTACAAGAGGATAATTATATAGAGCAAATATTTTATTTTTATTTCTAATATTAACCTTAATCTTTTCTTCAAAATGTTCACTTATTAAATCTTCAATTCTAAGACCACATCTTTCTACTTTATCACTAAAACATGGGCCGATACCACGATGAGTAGTTCCTATTTTACCATTACCTCTTTGTTCTTCTAAAAGTTTATCCATTTCAATATGATATGGGAATATAATATGTGCTTTATCACTAATATATAAATTATCTATTGAAATATTGTTTTCTTTTAATTTGTTAATCTCTTCAATTAAAACTTTTGGATCAATGACTACACCATTACCAATTATTGCTTTAGTATTAGAATTTAATATACCAGATGGTATTAAATGAAAAGCATAATTAAGTCCATTAACAGAAATAGAATGACCTGCATTATTACCACCAGTGCATCTAATCGCCATAGAAGAACTACTTGATAAGTAATCAATTAATTTTCCTTTTCCTTCATCTCCAAAAAAACTTCCAAGAACTACATCAACCATATTTTTAGCCTCACTTCCATTGATAGTATAGTAAAAACAATTCAAATTGTCAACTGCCCAAAGTACTTATAAAAGATAAAATATTTATTAAATTTAAAAAAATAATTATATCAAACAAAAAAGTGGAAACACTTTTTGATGTGTCCACTTATATTTTACAACTTCAATGTTCATTTAATTTTTACTTACTAATGTTATTAACGCTTTTCATTAATTTAGATTTATCTCTAGCAGCTTTATTCTTTTTAATTAATCCAGAATTTAAAGCTTTATCTATTTTTTTAATAGCATCACTTATATGTGAATTAGCTTGTTCTTTATTATTATTTTTTACTTCTGCTTTTACTTTTTTTATAGAAGTTCTCATGCTTGATAAGTTATCTTTATTTTGAATTTTCTTTTTAGCATCAGTTTTGACTCTTTTTTTAGCACTTTTAATATTTGGCATAATTTCACCTCACTTTTTTTAACAATACTAATTTTAACAAATTATATTAAAAAAAGCAAACAATTTTGATAAAATATCAAGAAAATGATTGTTTTTACATTAAATTCTAATTATTACTTACAATAATAATGGTGAATAATATGAAAGAAAAAGATTTATCTATATTTAAAATAAGAACTGATTTAGTAGAAGATATAGTAAATAATATTCAAGAAAAAGATAAAATAATAAAAAAAACATATAAAAAAAATAATATTACAGTTAGTAATATATTTATTAATAGTAATCAAGCAGAAAATATAAATAAAAAAAGTGGTAGTTATACTACAATATATTTTAATGATATAACGGATCATACTAATTATGAAAATGTAAAAAAAATATTTATTACAGAGTTAAAAAATTTATTAAAAAAAGAAAATATTACATTAGATGATTCTTGTATGGTAATAGGTTTAGGTAACGATAAATCAACACCAGATTCACTTGGAGTAAAAGTATCAGAAAAAATAGTGGTAACAAGGCATATTTATGAGTTGTTTGGTTCTTTGGAAGATGGATTTAGAGTAGTATCTTCTTTTGCTCCTGGAGTAATGGCAACAACAGGAATAGAAACAAGTGATATTTTAAAAAATATAATAGATATATCAAAACCAAAGTTTTTGATTGTAATTGACGCTTTAGCAAGTGACTCAATAGATAGAGTTTGTAAAACAATTCAAATTACAAATGCAGGAATAAATCCAGGAAGTGGAATAGGAAATAAAAGAAAAGAAATATCAAAAGACATAATAGGAATACCAGTTATTGCTATTGGTGTACCTATGGTAGTAGACGCTGTAACAATTGTTTCAGATACAATTGATTTCATGATGAAACATTTTAGTTATAATATAAAAAATATAAATAATAAAAAAAATAAACTTATACCCTTATCAATGCAAAACTATTTAAAGGAAAAAAATTTAACTTTAAAGGAAAAAGAAAAAGCATATTTTTTTGGTAAAATAGGTATGTTAAATAACTTAGAAAAAAAAGAACTTATTTTTGATGTATTGACTCCAATAGGATATAACTTAATGGTTACTCCCAAAGAAGTGGACTTTTTAATAGACAAACTAAGTGAAATGTTAGGACAAGGAATAAATAAAACAATTCATAATGTAAAGAATATATAACGACAAAATCTCTTTATTTTAATGATTATAATTTTCATATATTATAAAAAGGAGAATAAAGATGATTAAAAAAGTGCTGTTGGTTATAATATTTTTATGTTCTTTCTATATTACACAAAAATTATTAATAGAAAAGAATTATAATACTATTATTTATAAAGAACAAGAACAAATAAGCAGTAAAAACAATAATAAATTATTAGAAGATATATCAAAACTATTATTAGAAAAAAAAGATAATAATTTTACATATTTATTTGATAATAATAAAGAACAAATAAAAAGTGTACCAATAGTAAATGAAGTAAAAATAGATGAACCTATTATTTATATTTACAATACTCATGACAAAGAAAACTATAGTACTGAAGGGATAGAAGATTATAATATAGATGCTAATGTTGTTAGTGCAAGTTATATTTTACAAGAGCAATTAAAAAAATATGGAATATCTTCTTTGGTAGAAGAAAAAAGTCCAACTTCATTAGTAAGTAAGAACCATTTAGAATACAAAGAAACTTATGAATTTTCTAGAAAACATGCCTTTGAAGTTAAAGAAAAGTATCCAACTATAGAAATATTTATAGATTTACATAGAGATGGAGTATCAAAAACTATTTCTACTGCTAAAATAAATGAAAAAAGTTATGCAAGATTAATGTTTTTATTAGGTATGAATCATAAAGAAAGTTCAAAAAATTTAGAATTTGTTAAAGAATTAGAAAGTTATTTAAATGATGAATATAAGGGAATATTAAGAAACACTTATTTTAGAAAAGAATATGCATATAATCAAGATATAAGTACTAAATCTTTTATAATTGAAGTAGGAGGACAAGACAACACTATTGAAGAAGTATACAATTCTATGGTTGCTTTTTCAGATTGTCTTGCTTACTATTTAGGGGATTTGTATGAGTAAAGAAAAAGTATTAAGATTTATACTTATTTGTTTCTTTTTATTTTTTTTAGTAATATTATTTGCTAATTCAAGTGGTTATTATCAAAGTAAATCAACAAAAGCAAAAGTACTAACAGAAGAACAAATAAAAGTATTTGAACAAGATATAAAAAATGGTAAAAATATTAATATTGATGAATATATTAAAAATGAGGAAAAAGATTATTCAAATAAATTATCAGAAAACATTTATAATGTATCATTAAAGTTTGAAAAAATAATTGATAAAACAGTAAAATATATTTTTAAAGAATTAGGTAATGCAATAGAAGGATAAAAAAACAAGAAAATATTGGACGAGAATCTATTTTTAAAAAAAATTGCATTATGAAGCGATAGTAATGAATAGATAAGTTTGTTAAGACTGGCCAATTAAAAAGTTATGAAAAACAACTTTTTTTTGTTATAATATATATAGGTGATTTTATGAAAGATAAAAAAGTTGTTTTTATGGGTACACCTAGTTTTGCAGTACCTGTTTTAAAGAAACTAATAGAAAATTGTAATGTAATTGGAGTAGTTACTCAACCAGATAGTTATATCGGAAGAAAAAAAGTTTTAACAAAATGTCCTGTTAAAGAAGAAGCAGAATTAAATAATATAAAAGTATTACAACCTGAAAAATTAAGAAATGATTATGAATGTATAACAAGTTTAAATCCTGATATTATTATAACTTGTGCTTATGGACAAATTTTACCAGAAGAGTTATTACAATATCCTGAATTCAAGACAATTAATGTTCATGGATCTATATTACCTAAATTAAGAGGTGGTGCTCCAATTCAAAGAGCAATTATGGAAGGAATGGAAGAAACAGGAATTACCATAATGAGAACTGATAAAGGAATGGATAGTGGTGATATTATTACTGCTAAATCAATTATTATTGAAGATACTGATAATTATGGAACTTTATCAGAAAAATTATCGTCTTTAGGAGCAAATCTTTTAATTGAAACATTACCAAGTATATTTAATAAAACATGTAAATATATTAAACAAGATGAAAATGAAGTTACATTTGCTAAAATAATCAAAACAGAAGATGAACATATAGATTTTAATAAGTTAACAAAAGAAATATATAATCAAGTTAGAGCATTATTACCAACTCCTGCAGGTTATTCTATATTTAATAATGAAAGAGTAAAAATATATGAAGTAGAAATTGGAATAAATAAAGATTCCACACCTGGTAAAATTATTAAAATTTATTCTGATGGTATAGGAGTTTCTACTAGTGATGGAGAAATTATAATAAAAAAACTTCAAGTCCCAGGTAAAAAAATAATGAATGTTAGAGACTATCTAAATGGAATAAATAAAGATAATTTATTAGGAAAAAGATATGAATAAAATTCATATCTTTTTTGTAATAAAACAAAATTAAATAAAATATAATTTATCAGGAGGAAACTTATATGATAAAAAAGCAAAATTTATGGTTTTTAACATTGTTTAGTTTGATTCTTGTATTAGGAGTATATTATATTACAATGCCAAATGAAATATTTGTAACAAATAACAATCCAGATGAAAACTTAACTAATGTGAGTATTGAAGTAAATGATAATGAATACTTAACAGCATTGCGAGTAGAATTAGAAGATGAAAGACAAGAAAAAAAAGTTAATTTAGAAAAAATATTAAATAGTAGTGAAACATCTAGTGAAGAAAAAAATAATGCATATTTAGAACTTAAACAATTAAACGAACTAAAAGGACAAGAAGAAGCAATAGAAAAGAAGATTAAAGTAAATTACAATTTAGATGCTTTTGCAAAAGTTAATAATGATAATATTACAATCATTGTAATTAAAAAGGAACATGATGTAAAATTAGCAAATGATATAATGAAACTAATTCAAAAAAGTTATGAAGAAAAAAAAGTAATATCAATAAAATTTGAAATATAAATAAGTTTTTAGGCAAATTCTCTCACAATAAAAATATATTTTCATAAAATAATATGAATAATATAAAGCCACCCGACTTGAAAGTGAGGGAATCAAATTGAGCAAATCAATTCTTACAAAAAGAGAGAAAGAAGTATTTGAGTTATTAGTTTTAAATAAAACAACTAAGGAAATTGCAAATATTTTAAATATAAGTGAAAAGACTGTACGCAATCATATTTCTAATACAATGCAAAAATTAGGCGTTAAAGGTCGAGCTGGAGCAGTAGTTGAACTTTTAAAACTAAATGAAATATCTCTATAACATGTGATAATATCACATGTTTTTTCATAGTATTTAAATGGGTGATATATATGTTAAAAAGGAAAGCTTTAAATAGGATATTTTTTACTACTGTAGGGATTTTTATTGTACTTACAATTTATAGTTTAAATCTAATTAATAAAGAAGAAGATAAAGTTTATGAGATAAATAATTATGAGACTAATTTTAGTGAAGAAATTTATACTCTAAATAATGATAATTATATTAGTAAAACTTTGATATATGTTAATTCAGAACTAACTACATTAGAAAAAGTAAAAGAAGTAATAGAAACAATGATAGAGAATAATAATAAGAATGCTTTATTACCAAGTTATTTTAAACCAATATTGCCACAAAATACTAAAATAATTAGTGTTGAACAAGATGAAAAATTAATTAAAATAAATTTTTCAAAAGAATTATTAAATATAAATGAAGAACAATCAGAAAAAATGATTGAAGCAATTACTTATACATTAACTAGTATTGATAACATAAATGGTATAGAAATCTATGTAGAAAACCAGTTATTACAGTTTATACCTAATACTAGAAAAAAGATTCCAACTTTATTAACAAAGGATTTTGGTATTAATAAAGTATATGAAATAACTAGTACAAAAGATATAAATAAAGTAGTTCTATATTTTATGGGTGAAGATTTAAATTATATACCAATAACTAAATATTTAAATGATAAAAGAGAGAAGGTAGAAATAATTGTAGAAAGTCTAGCAAATGATTATAATCATCTAACTAATCTAGTTTCATTAGTAGATAATAAACTTGAATTAATAGATTATAAAATAAATGAAAATGTAATTGATTTAAATTTAAATGAGTATTTTTTACAAGAAAATACGATTAATGAAGACGTTGTTAATGCAATATCATACTCAATTTTTGATAATTATGATATAGATTATATTGTTTTTTATCAAAATAATGAAAAAATTATTGAAAAAATGTTGAATAAATAAATGTTTTATTGTATAATAAATTAGCATTTATTTATAAATGTAATGGAATGTCCTGGTAGCTCAGCTGGATAGAGCAATGCCCTTCTAAGGCATCGGTCGAGAGTTCGAATCTCCCCCAGGACACCATATCGGGAAGTGGCTCAACTTGGTAGAGCACTTGGTTTGGGACCAAGGGGTTGCAGGTTCAAATCCTGTCTTCCCGACCATTAGAATATTAGAACTAGAAATAGTTCTTTTTTTTGACTTTTTATTTGCATATTTAAATAAAAAATAGTAGAATATAAATAGAATAATAAGAGGTGTATATCTATGTTAGGGAAAATATATAGTATTATTGATAATATTGTAGAAATTAAGTTAGATATTGATATTAATAATCAAGCTAATTTAATTAATTTACACGCAGTATTTGAAGATGGAGAAACTAAATTAGTAGGTCAAATTATAAACATTGAAAATAATATTATGAAAATATTATTAGTAGGTGAAATAAAAAATAATATTTTTATTACTGGTAATATGAAAAAACCTTCTTTTAAATCAAAAGTAAGAATAATTTCCTTTTCTGAATTGGAATTAATATTTGGAAAACAAGAAATAGAAAACAATTCAAAAATAAATATTGGAGTATCTAATATTTATGAAAACTATAAAATTAATGTTGATATAAATAGTTTATTTAGTACTCATTTTACAGTATTAGGTAATACTGGTAGTGGTAAGAGTTTTGCAGTATCAAGAATACTTCAAAATATATTTGCTAATGAAAAAAGTCCAATTAATTCAAATATATTTTTATTTGATGCTTATGGAGAATATCATAATGCTTTAAACGGAATAAATGAAGAAAACAAAAATATAAAATATAAAAGTTATATTACTGATTTAAGTCAAAATAAAAATATTATTCAAATTCCTATATGGTTATTAGGAGTAGATGATATTGCTTTACTTCTTGGTGCTAATAATTCAGAACAATTACCAATAATAGAAAAAGCTTTAAAACTAGTAGGAGTTTTAAATAATAATAATGAAAAGGTTGAACATAAAAATGATATAATTGCTAGAGCAATTACTGATATTTTATTAAGTAGTTATAATGCTGGTCAAGTTAGAAATCAAATAATAGCAATTTTAACTAATTTTAATACTGAAGAATTAAATTTAGATGCACAAGTATTTTCTCCTGGATATACAAGACCTTTAAGACAATTATTATATGTAGATGATCAAAATAAAATACAAGATATAAATATTTTAGTTAAATTTTTAGCCACTTTCTTTAGAGACGGATTAGAATTATCATTGCCAAAAGGTGATGTAATGTATACTTTAAAGGATTTAGAAAATGCTTTAGATTTTGCTCTTGTATCAGAAGGAATATTAAAAAGTGATAAAATATATGATTCTGCCAATATGTTAAAAGTAAGATTACATAGTTTAGTAGTAAATGAAACATCAAGATATTTTGATTATCCAACTTATATTAGTAGAGAAGATTTTATTAAACAACTAGTATTAAATGAAAATAATGAAAAATGTCAAATAATTAATTTTAGTATTAATTATGTAGATGATAGAATGGCCAAAATACTTACAAAAATAATTTCAAAAATGTTATTTGATTTTACTATATCATTAGAAGATAGAGGATCAATACCAATTCATATAATTATCGAAGAAGCACATAGATATGTTCAAAATGATGAAGATGCAAAATTATTAGGATATAATATATTTGAAAGAATAACAAAAGAAGGAAGAAAATATGGTATTTTATTAGGATTAATTACACAAAGGCCATCAGAGTTAAGCGAAACCGTAATATCACAATGTTCAAATTTTATAATATTACGTATGTTGCATCCACGTGATTTAGATTATATTAAAAAGATGATACCAGCCATATCGGATGAAATAATTAATCAATTAAAGATTCTTCAATCAGGAGATGCTATATGTTTTGGAACAGCATTTAAAGTTCCAACTTCATTAAGATTTATTAAACCAAATCCTGAACCATTAAGTAATAATGTTGATATTGCTAACATTTGGTATCAAAGTTAACGTAAAAAGTTAACTTTTTCAGTATTTATAAGGAGTATACTATGAAATTAAAAGATGAGTTTTTAGTAAATATAATAAATATAGATTATAAAGGTAATGGAGTTGCCAGAATAGATAACTTTGTTATCTTTATTAAAGGTGCCCTATTAAATGAATTAATTAGAATAAAAATAGTAGAAATAAGCAAAAGATTTGCCATAGGTGAAATAGTAGAAATAGTGAAAGAAAGCCCAAATAGACAAAATATAGAATGTCCTTATTTTTATAAATGTGGTGGTTGTAATTTTTTACATAATACAGCAGAAGAAGAAATAAGAATAAAAGAGGAATCAATCAAAGAAATGTTTCCTGAAATAAAAATAAATGAAATGAAAACTACTAATAAATTAAATTATCGTAATAAAGTAACTTTTCATATACAAGATAATAAAATAGGATTTTATGAAAAAAATACTAATGATATAATAGAAATAGATAATTGTTTATTATTAAATAATAATATAAATTTAATTTTAAAAGAAATAAAAAAATTAGATTATAGTAAATTAGAAACTATAATGATTAGAAGTACTGAAAATACAGAAGAAGCTTTAATTGATTTAGTTGGAGAAATAAATGATACTTTTATTAATGAAATTACTAAACTAAAAACAATTAAAACAGTTTATTTAAATAAAAAACTAATATATGGTAATTCCTATATTATAGAAGAAGTGAATAATTATAAATATAGTATATATCCAGAAGCATTTTTTCAAGTTAATCTTCAATGTATGGTAGAATTATATAATGTAATTAGTGATTATGCTCAATATGGAAACAATTTGCTTGATCTTTATTGTGGAACAGGTACAATAAGTATTTATTTAAATAGGTTTTATCATAATATTCTTGGTATAGATAATGTAGAACAATCAATAAATAATGCTAATATAAACTTAAAACTAAATAATATAAAAAATATTACTTATATGTGTAAAGATGCAAGTTTTATTAAAAAAAGAAAATTTGATTGTGTAATAATAGATCCACCAAGAAATGGATTAACAAAAAAAGTTATTGAAAATTTATTGGATATTGGGGCAAATAAAGTAATATATGTTTCATGCAATATAAAAACCCTAAAAAGAGATTTGAATTTATTAACAGAAAAATATGAAATAAAAGAAATGACTCCAGTAAACATGTTTTATAGAACGGAGCATGTTGAATGCATAGCACTTTTATATAAAAAGTATTAGGAGATAATATATGAAAAAAATAGTGGTAGCAAGTAACAATAAGCATAAAATAAAAGAATTTAAAGAAATATTTAATGATAAAGAAATACTTACTCTAGAAGATATAGAATTTTTCGATGAAATAGAGGAAACTGGAACAACTTTTTTTGAAAATGCATTAATAAAAGCAACAACAATAAGTGATTATTTAAAAAATAAAAATTTAGAATATGATGTGATAGCGGATGATAGTGGATTAAATGTTGATGCTTTAAATGGTGAACCAGGTGTATATAGTGCAAGATACGCTGGTGTACATGGAAATGATGCATTAAATAGAAAAAAATTAATAGATAAATTGAGCAATAAAACAAATAAAAAAGCAAACTTTACTTGCTCAATAGTTTTATATCATCCAGATGGAACATATATAAGTTCTGAGGGTAAAACTTATGGTATAATAATTGAAGAAGAAAAAGGAAGTAAAGAATTTGGATATGATTGTATATTTCTTTCAGATGATTTAGGAAAAACATTTGGAGAAGCTACTAGTGAAGAAAAAAATGATGTTTCTCATAGAAGTCGTGCTATAAGAAACTTAATTAATTTTAAATAAAGAAAACTATAGATATGAATTAAAATCTGGTAAATATAGAAATATGATTAAAATTAATGATAATTTTAAAAAACTTAGATTAGATGTAGGTAATATTTTGGAGATGTAATATGAAAGAAATTTTTAAAAATTTAAAACTTGTTTTAAAATATTCAAAAAAGCAAAGATCAAAAATGATAATATGTATTATTTTTGAGATAATAGGAGTTGTAATAAGTGTTATAATTCCTATTTTAAGTGCTAAAATAATTATTTATTTAACTGATAATAATTTTTATCAATTAGTTTTTATAGCTTTAATAATATTTGCAATAGAAGGTAGTAAGGATTGTGCTAATTATATTAGATGGAAATATTCACAAATAATATATCGAGAAAGTTTCAATGCAATTCAAATTGATTTAGGAAAACAAATTTTAAAACTAGAAAACAAAGTTATTGATAATAATTCATCAGGAGTATTTATTCAAAGATTAACTGATGATACTACTAGATTAGCCCAAATATTTAATTCATTAACGTATATTTTATCAAACATAGTTTCTGATATTGGTATACTTATTGCTTTATTTATAATAAATAAAATTGTGTTTTTATTTGTATTAACTAGTGTTATAGTTTTATATTTAATTGAAAAACAAAGAACTAAAGTTTATCTTAAAAAAGATGATATTTATAGAAAAGAAAAAGAAAGAGTATCAGGATTTGTAGGAGAACTTGTTCGAGGATCCAGAGATATAAAAATGTTAAATGCCGAAACGAGTTTTATAAATTGTTTAAAAGAAAAAATTAAAAAATTAAATTCTTTAGGATATGATAAAAGTACAACTGATAATAAATACCATTTTTTTAGAGGAATTATTCAAAATTTATATAATTTATTAATTATTTTATTAATATCTTTATTGCTAATAAAAGGAAAATTAGTAGTGGCCACTGCACTTGTTGCATATAACTATTCAGATAAACTTTCATATTTTGTTGAATATATTGGAATATTACTTGATGAAATTAGAGATTTTAAATTATCTTCTGCTAGAGTATTTAGTATCATTAATGGTAATGAATTTTCAAAAGAAACATTTGGTAAAAAACATTTAAACAATGTAAAAGGTGATTTTGAATTTAAGAATGTTGAGTTTTCCTATGAAAATAAAAAAGTATTAAAAGGAGTTAATTTTAAAATTAAAGCTAATGAAACAGTTGCTTTTGTAGGAAAAAGTGGAGCAGGAAAAACAACAATATTTAGTTTATTATGTAAAATGTATGATGTTGATAACGGAGAAATTACTATTGATGGGAATAATATTAATGATTTGGATAAAGATTCAATAAGAGGTAATATAACAATTATTAGTCAGAATCCTTATATATTTAATTTAAGTATTAAAGATAATTTAAAATTAGTAAAAAATGATTTAACAGACGATGAAATGATTGATGCATGTAAGCAAGCTTGTTTACATAAATTTATTATTTCATTACCTGATAAATATGAAACAATAATTGGTGAAGGCGGAGTTAATTTATCTGGAGGACAAAAACAAAGATTAGCTATAGCACGTGCTTTTATTCAAAAAACTGAAATAATTTTATTTGATGAAGCAACAAGTGCTTTAGATAATGAAACTCAAACACAAATACAACAATCTATTGAAAATATGAAAAACAAATATACAATATTAATAATTGCACATAGATTGTCTACTATAATTAATAGTGATAAAATATTATTTTTAAATAAGGGAAAAATCGAAATTGAAGGAAGCCATAAAGAATTATTAAAAAAATCATCTGCATATAGAATTCTATATGAATCAGAAATAAATAAATAAAATATTACTTTTTTCATATAGTATTTATGAAGAAAGGTGAGGAAATGTTAAACTTTGATAAAATATTAACAAATGGTATAATAGATATAGCATTATTTGCTAAAAAAGATGAAATTAACTCTTTATCAAAAGTACCAATTGAGTATTATACTATTTATATTCATGGTACTAATACTATTATAGGAAGAATTGATTTAAGATTAGGTAATATTGATAATGATGAAATATATTATTTAGGAAATATTGGTATCTTTATCAATGAACTGTATCAGAAGAAAGGTTATGCTTTAATGGCTTTAACATTGCTTGAAAATGTGGCCAAAGAATATGACATAGAAGAAATTACGCTTACTTGTGAGCCTACAAATAAGAAAATGCAACAATTAGCAGAAAGTCTTAATTATGATTTTATTAATCAAGAAAAAATACCTCAAAAAACAATTGCATATCTAAATGGATATCGTGAAAGAATATTGTTTAAAAAAGATTTAAGAAGAAATGTAAGAAAGAAGTGTTAAACATGAAAGATAAAAAAGTATTTATTTTAGGATTTGCAAAAAGTGGATATGAAGCAGCAAAACTATTAATAAAAAATAATAAAGTTTTAATTAATGATTTAAAAGAAAAAGATGAAGATATTGATAAAATAAATGAATTAAAATCATTAGGAGTAGAATTCTTCTTTGGGAGTCATCCAGATGAATTATTAGATTCAAGTTTTGACTATTTAATAAAAAATCCTGGTATTGCTATAGATCATAAATATGTATTAAAAGCAAAAGAATTAAATATTTCAGTTATAAATGAAGTTGAACTTGCTTATATGTATTTAAAAGATAAAGTAGAATTTATTTCAATAACAGGTACGAATGGAAAAACTACAACAACAACATTAATATATGAAATGCTAAAAGAAGATAAAAAACCAGTTCATTTAGCAGGAAATATTGGTTTTCCATTGTCTAGTTTTGTTAATAAAGTAAATAAAGGCGATATTATTGTACTTGAAACTTCTTGTCAACAATTAGAAAATATGGATACATTTAATCCAAATGTAGCAGTAATGACAAATATTTCAGAAGCACATTTAGAATTTATGAAAACTTTTGAACATTATTTATATGTAAAAAGTAAACTATTAAAAAATCAAGATAATAATAATATAGCAGTATTAAATAAAAATGATAAATATTTAGTTGATTTTAGTAAAAATATTAAATCTAATACAAAGTGGTTTTCTTCAACAGAAGAAACAAGTGATTCATATTTAAAGGATAATTATATTTATTATAAAAATGAACAAGTAATAAATATAAATGATATAAAATTAAGAGGAATTCATAATTATGAAAATATTATGGCTGCTATTATTGCAGTAAAAGAATATAATTGTTCTTTTGAAAGTATAATAAAAGTATTAATAACATTTACAGGAGTAGAGCATCGTTTAGAATTTGTAGATAATGTAAATAATAGATTGTTTTATAATGATACAGAAGCTACTAATGTTAAATGTACACAAATAGCATTATCTGCCTTTACAGAACCAACAATAGTAATACTTGGTGGATATGAAAGAGGACAAAACTTTAATGATTTACAAGGCTATTTAACTAATGTTAAAGCAATAATAGGAATTGGTGAATGCCGAAATAGAGTATTAGAGTTTGGTAATAAAAATAATATTGAAACTTATATTTTTGAAACTTTAAATGAAGGGTTTAAAAAATGTATAAATATTTCTAATGAAGGAGATGTTATATTATTAAGCCCTGCTAGTGCTTCATGGGATCAATATAATAAATGTGAAGAGCGTGGAGACGAGTTTAAAAAATATGTAAGTAATATGAAATAGGAGATGTAACAAAATGAAGGAAAAAGAAAACAAATACGCAGTAGGATTAAAAGTAATTGGTTGGATAGCTTTATTTATTTTTGTCATTATAGGTATAGTGACATGTGTACAAGTTACTAATGAATATGAAGAAGGCGGAGCAATTGTATTATTTACTTATAGTGGAATAGGAATAGGAGCATTATTTTTTTGTAAGATGTGTGCAGAAGTAATTCAAATATTACATGATATTCGTCGTAAACTTTATTCATCATCAAATAAAAAAGATAATTAAAAAGATAGTGAAAATTATCTTTTTTTTTGACATTTTTTTAATATGTCTTTTATTATACTTAACACAGGTGAAATAAATGAAAATATATATTGATTATGTCTTTTTTATTAATTTTTTATTTGATTTTATTTTATTATTAGGAATAAGTATTATATTGAAAAGAAATGTATCAATAAAAAGATTAATTATTGGCTCTTTATTTGGTTCAGTTTCGATATTAATATTATTTATAAATTTAAATAATATTTTATTTTTTATTATAAAAATGTTATTTGGATTATTTATGATAATTATATCTTTTAAATATAAAGACTTTAAATATACTTTAAATAACTTCGTTTATCTTATAATACTAAGTATTATACTAGGTGGCTTTTTATATTTCATTAATTTAGAAGCAGGTTATGAACATACAGGTATGATATTTTATACAAATGGTAAAAACATAAATGTATATATATTAATAATTTTATCTATTTTATTTATAATTATTTATAAAAAAATAATAAATAAATATAATAGAGAAATTAATTCTTATTTCAAAGTAGATTTATTTTTAAATAAAAAAATAGTTAGTTTAAATGGTTTTTTAGATACAGGTAATAAATTAAAAGATCCATACTTTAATAAACCAGTATTAATTTTAAATAATAATATTAAAATTAATGAAAATAAATTCATATTTGTGCCTTTTAATTCATTAAATAATAAAGGAATATTAAAGTGTTATTTTATTGATAAAATATTTATTCATAATATTGGTTATAAATATAATATTTTAGTAGGAATATCAAACGACAAAATTAGTATACCAGGAGTAGATATAATTTTAAATAATGAGATTATGGAGGAATAATATGAAAAAATTACTTTTATTTTTAAAAAAAATATTTAATAGAAATGGAATCTACTATGTAGGCAGTTCAGATGCATTACCACCACCTTTATCAAAAGATGAAGAAGAAAACTTTATTATCTTATCTGAAAATGGTGATATAAATGCTAGAAATGTATTAATAGAACATAATCTAAGATTAGTAGTATTTTTAGCAAAAAAGTATGAAAATACTAACATTGATTTAGAAGATTTAGTAAGTATAGGAAGTATTGGTCTAATAAAAGGAATTAATACTTTTAGTAGAGGTAAAAATATAAAACTTGCCACATATTGTAGTCGTTGTATTGATAATGAAATATTAATGCATTTAAGAAAAAATAAAAAAACAAAAGCCGATGTTTCATTTGAAGAAAGCTTAAGTTTTGATGCAGATGGAAATGAATTACATTTAGAAGATATTTTAGGAACAGAACCTGATATAGTAACAAAAAGTTTAGATGAAGAGATAGATAAAAAAATACTTACAGAAGAATTATTAAAATTAGAAGAACGAGATAGAGAAATAATGGCATTAAGATATGGATTAAATGGTTATGAAGAAATGACTCAAAAAGATGTAGCAGAAAAACTTCAAATAAGTCAGTCATATATTTCAAGAATTGAAAAAAAAGTTATTAAAAGACTTAAAAATATTATAAAAATTTAGTATAATAATTTCAGGTGATGTTATGACATATTTATTAGTGGGTGAATTAAGTTTAATTAATAAAGAAATAGATAGAATTTTAAAAGAAAATAAATCTAGTTCTATTATTAAATATGATTTAAATGAAACAAGTATTTTAAATGTTATAGATGATTTAAATACTTTAAATCTTTTTGATGAAAAGAAAATAATTATATGTCATAACTTATTAAAAATAGATAATGAAGAAAAATTACTAAAATATTTACAAAACCAAAGTAATAATATTTTAATCTTAACTGAAGAAAATAAAGTTGATGATAGAAAAAAAATAATAAAAGAATTAAAGACCAATAATACATTTATAGAATTAGGCAAAATAGATTTAACAAGTTATATAAAAGAACAACTTAAAGAATATGAAATTGATAATATATCTATTTCTTTATTAAAAAATTATTGTAATAATAATTATAATCGTTTAGAAAATGAAATTAATAAATTAAAAATGTACAAACTTGAAGAAAAAAAAATAACATCAGAAGATATAAAAAAAATAGTAAAAAAGAATCTAGATACAAAAACTTATGATTTAACAGATGCTATAAATGTTAAAGATAAAAAGAAGGCATTCAATGTTTATTATGAATTATTAAATAATAATGAAGACGAAATAATGATTATTTCTGTATTAGCAAATCATTTTAGATTATTATATAGAATTAAAGTATTAATGAAAGATAATAAAGATGAAGAATTAATGAAAATATTTAATATAAAACATCCATTTCGACTAAAATCATTAAAAGAGCAAACATTTTATTATGATGAAAATGATTTATTAAAGTATTTAAAAAGATTAAGCGAAATAGATATTAAAGTTAAAAGTAGTGAAGTAAACAAAAAAGTTATTTTAGAAATGTTTTTAACTGAGATATTAGAAAATAATTAAAAATACATAAAAAGGTGTAAGTTTACACCTTTTTATTTTATTAAATAATGAAAAATGGTATAATAAAAAAGGAGATGATAATATGGCATTAAAGTATGATGAAAGCAGTATAAAGATATTAGAAGGCTTAGATGCCGTTAGAAAAAGACCAGGGATGTATATTGGTTCTACTGATAAAAGAGGACTTCATCATCTTGTATGGGAAATAGTAGATAACTCTATTGATGAAGTTATAAATGGATTTGGTAATTATATAAAAATTATTATTCATGAAGATAAATCAATCTCTATTGAAGATCATGGTAGAGGACTTCCTGTTGGAATGCATTCTTCTGGAGTAACAACTCCGGAAGTAATATTTACTGTTTTACATGCGGGAGGAAAATTCGAGACTGAGGGATATAAAGTATCTGGAGGACTTCATGGCGTAGGAGCTAGTGTTGTTAATGCTTTATCAAAATGGTTAGAAGTAAATATTAAAAGAGATGGTTATGAATATTATATAAAATTTTCTAATGGTGGAAGAGTAGAAATTCCATTAAAAAAAATTGGAACTACAAATAAAATAGGAACAACAGTAAGATTTTTATCTGATCCAGAAATATTTCCAAGTACAAATTTTTCATATACTACAATTGTAGAAAGAATGCAAGAAAGTGCTTTTTTAATAAAAGGCTTAACAATAGAAATATTAGATATTGAAGATAACAAAACTGCAAAATTTTATTATGAAGATGGACTTGTTTCATTTGTAGAAATGATAAATGAAAATAAAACAGTTTTACATAAAGTAGCAAGTTTTAATGGAACAAAGCAAAATATTGAAGTAGATATAGCATTTCAATATTCAGATTCTTATAACGAAAATATTATTTCTTTTGTAAACAATGTTAAAACTACTGATGGTGGTAGTCATGAAGTGGGATTTAAAACAGCTATTACCAAAGTATTTAACGATTATGCTAAAAAAAATAATTTTATTAAAAATAAAGATAATACATTTGATGGTAGTGATGTTAGAGAAGGACTGACAGCAATTATATCATTAAAAATACCGGAAAATGTATTACAATTTGAAGGACAAACTAAATCAAAATTAGGAACACCAATTGCTAGAACAGTAGTGGAAGCAATAACAACTGAAAAACTTGCTTTCTTTCTTGAAGAAAATAAAAAAATTGCTACTGATATAATTGAAAAATCATTAAAAAGTAAAATGGCAAGAGAAGCAGCAAGAAAAGCAAGAGAAGAAGTAAGAAAAGGTAAATCTAAAACTAAAGATCGTTTGATATCTGGAAAACTTACACCTGCTAGTGGAAAAGATAAAACTAAAAATGAATTATTTCTAGTAGAAGGAGAATCCGCTGGTGGATCTGCTAAGCAAGGTAGAAATAGATTATTTCAAGCAGTGCTTCCATTAAAAGGTAAAGTTTTAAATACTGAAAGAGCTAAGTTTGAAGATATTGTTAAAAATGAAGAAATCAATACAATGATACATACTATTGGAGCAGGTTTTGGCAGTGAATTTGATGTAAAAGATATTCAATATGATAAAGTAATAATAATGGCCGATGCCGATGTCGATGGAGCTCATATCCAAGTATTATTATTAACTTTCTTTTATCGATATATGAGACCATTAATTGAAAATGGGCATTTATTTATAGCAATGCCACCTCTATATAAAATAACTATTGGTAAGGATATTACTTATGCTTATACAAATGAAGAATTATCAGAAAGAACAAAAGGTTTAGCAAAATATGATATTCAAAGATATAAAGGGTTAGGGGAAATGAATCCTGAGCAGTTATGGGATACAACAATGAATCCAGAAACAAGAACGCTTCTAAGAGTATCATTAAAAGATGCGATGGATGCTGACCAAGTATTC
>CAZCLV010000006.1:0-1781 GCA_964499645.1 uncultured Mycoplasma sp. | reverse complement strand
GGTTAGGGGAAATGAATGCAGATCAACTTTGGGATACTACAATGAATCCATTAACTAGATCAGTAGTAAAAGTAAACATTGAAGATGCTGCTTTAGCAGAAAAAAGAGTTAGTGTTCTTATGGGAGATAAGGTTGAACCAAGAAAAGAATGGATTGAAGAAAATGTGGAATTTTCTTTGGAAGATAGTTATCAAATAGAATTTTAAGACAATAAAAAAACATTTCAATTTAATTGAAATGTTTTTATTTTTATCTATTATAGAATTCAACGATTAATGCTTCATTGATTTCAGGGTTTAATTCACTTCTATTAGGTATTCTAACATAAGTACCTGACATATCTTTTTCATTAAATGTTACATATTCTGCTCTTCTAATAACTTTTGATAAGGCTTCTTTAACAACTTTTAAATCTTTATCATTTTCTTTTAATGCTATTGTAGAACCAACTTTAACTCTATAAGATGGAATATCTACTTTATTACCATTAACAGTAATATGGCCATGATTTACTAATTGTCTTGCAGCACGTCTAGTAGAAGCTAAACCTAAACGATAAACTAAGTTATCTAATCTAGATTCTAATAACATTAATAGACTTTCACCATGAATACCATTTAATTTTCCAGCTTCAACAAAAGTTTTATGAAATTGTCTTTCATTAAGTCCATACATAAACTTAACTTTTTGCTTTTCTTTTAATTGATCTCCATATGTAGATGCTCTTCTTTTTCTTTCATTACCATGTTGTCCAGGTCCATAAGGTCTTCTTGCTAATTCTTTTCCACTTTCAAGTAGAGAAGCACCAACACGACGAGCTTGTTTGTAACTTGATCCAGTGTATCTTGACATATTTTTCTCCTTTCAATGTTTTTCATAACATTGATATATTTTTAATATTTATAGGGAGTTTTTTTATATTTTCACTTTAACAGCAAAAGGTACTTATATTTTAAAAACACGTTATAAACATTTAAATATGGCTGTTCAATGTATATGCAGTAATAATTATATTCATAAATTCAAAAAAAGTCAATAAAAATAAGGAATTTTATGATATACTTTAAATGGTGAAAGATATGGGAATTTTTGATAAAATAAAAAATATTTTAAAAAAAGAGACAAAACAAGAAGAAAAAGAAAACAAAATATATGAACAAGGACTTAGCAAAACAAGAGATAATTTTGTTTCTAAGTTGATAAACTTAACTGATAAATATCATAAAATAACTGAAGAATACTTTTCTGAATTAGAAGAAATACTTATTATGTCTGATATTGGTGTAAATACTGTTATGTCTTTTATTGATAAATTAAAAGACAGAGTTAGAAAAGAAAAAATAGAAGATACTAGTATGTTAAAAGAAATAATAGTTGATGAGTTATTTATTATATATGTAAATGATGATATTATAGTAAATAAAATTAAATATAATAAAGAAGGACCAACAGTTATTTTATTTGTAGGTGTAAATGGAGTAGGCAAAACAACTACAATAGCAAAATTAGCAAGTAAACTAAAGAAGGATAATAAATCAGTATTAATGATAGCGGGTGATACTTTTAGAGCAGGAGCATATAATCAATTAGAAGAGTGGGCTATAAAAACTAATTGTGATTTTTATGGTAAAGAAGAATCAAATGACCCGGCAAGTGTTGTCTTTGATGGAATAAACTACGGTATAAAAAATAACAATGATATTATATTAATTGATACAGCAGGTAGATTACAAACTAAAGTAAACTTGATGAATGAACTTGAAAAAATAAATAAAGTAATA
>CAZCLV010000005.1:18940-25488 GCA_964499645.1 uncultured Mycoplasma sp. | reverse complement strand
AAATGTTAAAAATAACTTCAATGTCATTAGAAATAGGAAAAGTAGAAGAAAAAATACCTGTTTTATGTGAAGAAAAAATTAAAATTTCTTTCAGTAGTAGATATATGATGGATGTATTGAGAACAATAACAACAGAAGATGTTATATTAAGTTTTGTAGGAGAAATAAAACCAATATTATTAAAAGAAGATGATAATGAAGATTTAACTGGTTTAATTTTACCTATAAGAACTTATTAAAAAAAAGATTAAGACTATATTTCGACAAAAAAAATAAAAATAATATGTTACATTTTAGGTGTAATGTATTTTTTTGTCTAAAAATATATTATAAATACATGAAACGGGGGGGTGAAATGTATGGATTATGAAATAAATGATGAAACTTTAGCAATATTACCAATATCATCAGAAAAATGTAAAGTAATTGAAAAAGAAAATGAGTATATTATTAATATATCTCCTTATCAAGTTATGGAACATAGTTGTGAATATTTTGGAAGTTCTTTACAAGGAAGATTTAATGGATCAAAAAATATGTTAGGATCTATTTATAAATCACCTGTATTAGTAGAAGAAAGTAGGGATATAATCTTTTTTCCTACTATGTCACCATTTTTAGAAGAAAATAGTTGGATTTCTTTAAAAAATATAAAAAAGTATGAAAAAGGTGATATTTCAACAATTATTTATTTTGATAATAACAAGAAAATAGAACTTAATATTCCTTTTCTAACAATAGAAAATCAGATATTAAGAGCTACAAGATTATGGAGTATTTATAATCAAAGAAAAAACACAAAAAAAGCATGATTATTTTACATATTTGCTTTTTTTTTGCCCATTATGTGATATAATTATAATGTAAGTAGGGAAGTACTAGTTTTGGAGTTGATGCCTAGTGAGAAACTTTTTAATTAAAAAATATGTATATTAAAAAATTAAAGATTAAAAATTTTCGTAATATTGAAGAATTAGAATTAAATTTAAATAAAAATATAAACATTTTTATAGGTAATAATGCTCAAGGAAAAACTAGTATTTTAGAAAGTATTTATGTCTTAGCTCTTACAAAAGGTTCAAGATCTTTGGACGATTTTGAATTAATAAATAAAAATAGTGATTTTTTAAAGATAAATGGAGAAGTAATTAATGATAAATCTAATCACAATTTAGAAATAGTTTTAAAAAAACAGGAAAAGATTTTAAAAATAAATAAAAAAATAGAAAATAAACTTTCTAATTATATATCATATTTAAATATTATTATGTTTAGTCCAGAAGATTTAGATATAATTAAAAAATCTCCAAGTATAAGAAGAAATCTTTTAAATATTGAGTTGTGTCAATTATTTAGTAACTATATGAAAGTTTTAAATGAATATAACAAGATACTAAAAATAAGAAATGAATATATAAGAAAAAATTATGAGAATATTGATAAAGATTATTTTGATATTATAACTGATAAGTTAATAGATAGAGAAATAGTTATAATGGAATATCGAGAAAAATTTATAGAAAATATAAATAATAATATAGATAAAATTTTTAATAAAATAATGAAAAATGGAAAATTATTTATAAAATATGAAAAAAATATAAATTTTTCAAGTAAAAAAGAAATAGTTAAATTTTATAAAGACAATTATTTAAATGAAATATATAAAAAAGTTACATTATATGGAATACATCGTGATGATATAAGTTTTTATTTAGATGATAATGATTTAAAACTATATGGTTCACAGGGACAACAAAGAGTGGCAATATTAGCATTTAAATTATCAGAAATTAAATTATTTAAAGAAACAAAAAAAACATATCCAATTCTTTTATTAGATGATATCTTTAGTGAGTTAGATATAGAAAAAAGAAATAAGTTATTAAAATTTGTTAAATCAAATATTCAATTTATTATAACTACTACTGATATAAAAAATATAAGTGAAAAGATAGTAGAACAAGCAAGTATTTTTAAAATTAAGAATGGAAATATAACAAAATAAGGAGAGAAAAACAATGGAAAAAGAAGAAAATAAACATTATGATTCGTCTGACATTCAAGTATTAGAAGGTCTTGAAGCAGTAAGAAAAAGACCAGGTATGTATATAGGAACAACAGGAGAAAAAGGACTTCATCATTTAGTATGGGAAATTGTTGATAACTCAATAGATGAAGCGTTGGCAGGATATTGTGATGTAATAGAAATTTCAATAGGAAAAGAAAATACTATTACAGTAAAAGATAATGGTCGTGGAATTCCAGTTGGAATTCATCCAAAAACAGGAATATCCACAGTAGAAACAGTTTTCACAGTATTACATGCAGGTGGTAAATTTGGTGGAGGAGGATATAAAGTATCAGGAGGCCTTCATGGTGTAGGAGCAAGTGTTGTTAATGCATTATCTGAATGGTTAGAAGTAACAGTTTATAAAGAAGGAAATGTTTATTATGAAAAATTTTCAAATGGTGGAAAATCAAAAGAACCTTTAAAAATAATAAATAGTTGTTCAGAAAATAGAACAGGTACAACTGTAACATTTAAACCAGATCCTGAAATATTTGAAGAAACAACAATATTTAATTATGATACATTAAAACAAAGAATTCGTGAACTTGCCTTTTTAAATAAGGGATTAAAGCTTGTTTTAATAGATGAAAGAGAAGATAACAAAAAAGACGAATTTGTATATGAAGGTGGTATTGCTGAATATGTAAAGATGATAAATAGTAATAAAAACCCAATTCATGATACTATTTTAGATGTTTCAGGAATAGAAAATGATATTTCTATTGAAGTTGCGTTACAATATAATGAAAGTTATTCTTCCAGTATATATTCATTTGTTAATAATATTAATACACATGAAGGTGGAACGCATGAAGACGGGGTAAGATTGGCATTAACAAGAGTTTTAAACAAATATGCTACTGCAAATGGATATATAAAAAGTAGTGATGATAGTTTATTAGCAGATGATGTAAAAGAAGGAATTACAATGATAGTTTCTTGTAAGCATCCAAATCCTCAATTTGAAGGACAAACAAAAACAAAGTTAGGAAATATAGAAGTTAGGCAAATAGCAAGTAAAATATTTGGCGAAGAATTAGAAAGATTTTTACTAGAAAATCCAGACCAAGCTAAGATTATTATGGAAAAGAGCTTAACAGCAAGTAGAGCAAGAGTTGCTGCTAAAAGAGCAAGAGAACTTACAAGAAGAAAAGGTGCTCTTGAAATATCAAATTTACCTGGTAAATTAGCAGATTGCTCAAGTAAAGATGCTAGTGCTTGTGAATTATTCATTGTCGAAGGAAATTCCGCTGGTGGTTCTGCTATTGGAGGAAGAAATAGCAAAACGCAAGCCATTCTTCCTTTAAGAGGAAAAATTTTAAATGTAGAAAAAACAAGACTTGATAGAATATTAGGTAATGAGGAAATAAGATCATTAATTACAGCACTAGGTACAGGAATAGGTGATGAATTTAATATTGAAAAACTACGTTATCATAAAATAATAATAATGACTGATGCCGATGTCGATGGGGCTCATATTGCAACATTATTATTAACATTCTTTTATAGATTCTTTAGACCATTAATAGAAAAAGGCCATATATATATAGCACAGCCACCTTTATTTAAAGTTGTTGTTGGTAAAACTGCAAGATTTTTATTAGATGAACCAGAATTGAATAGATATTTAGCAACATTACCAGAAAATGCTAAAAAAGATATTTCAAGAAATAAAGGTCTTGGGGAAATGGATCCTGAAGAATTATGTGAAACTACAATGGATTCTCAATATAGAAGCTTATTAAGAGTTAATATTGATGATGCTATTGTAGCAGATGAAACATTCCAAATTTTAATGGGTGAAGATGTAGAACCGCGTAAGAAATTTATTGAAGAAAACGCAGTTTATGTTCAAAATCTTGATATATAGGGGGAATTAAAGATGGATATAGAAACAGATCACAAATTATTAGATGTAAACATATCAGAAAAGATGCGTTCATCATTCCTTGATTATTCAATGAGTGTAATAGTTGCACGTGCCTTACCAGATGTAAGAGATGGATTAAAGCCAGTTCATAGAAGAATTCTTTATACAATGTATGAAGATGGTCTAACTCCAGATAAATTATTTAGAAAAAGTGCTACAACAGTTGGGGCCGTTTTAGGACGTTATCATCCCCACGGAGATAGTTCTGTGTATGATGCTATGGTTCGTATGGCACAAAGTTTTAATTATCGTTATGTTTTAGTAGATGGGCACGGAAACTTTGGATCAATAGATGGTTATGAAGCCGCAGCATATCGTTATACTGAAGCAAGACTTTCAAAAATATCATTAGAATTATTAAGAGATATTAACAAAAATACTGTTGATTTTGTTGATAACTTTGATGGTACGCATCAAGAACCATCAGTTTTACCTAGTCGATTTCCTAATATATTAGTAAATGGTACAATGGGGATTGCAGTTGGTATGGCTACAAATATACCACCACATAATTTAAAAGAAATAATTAATGGTTGTATTGCCAAAATAGATCATCCTGAAATTGGCGTTCCAGAGCTTATGGAATATATAAAGGGACCAGATTTCTCTACAGGTGGAACAATTTTAGGTAATAGTGGAATTAGAAAAGCGTATGAAACGGGAAAAGGAATAATTATAATAAGGGCAAAATCAGAAATTGAAGAACATAATGGTCGCCAAAGAATAGTTGTTACAGAAATACCATATCAAGTAAATAAAAGCAATCTTATTACAAAAATAGCAGATTTGGTTAGAAATAAACAAATTGAAGGAATATCTGATTTAAGAGATGAAACAGATTTAAATGGTATTAGAATTGTTATAGAAATAAAAAAAGAAGCAAACGCAAATGTTGTTTTAAATAATTTATATAAGTTTTCTCAATTGCAATCATCATATGGTATAAATTTGTTGGCACTTGATGAGGGGCAACCTAAAGTATTAAATCTAAATGAAATTTTAGAAAAATATTTAGCATTTCAAAAAATTGTAGTAATTCGTAGGACAAAATTCGAATTAGAAAAAACAGAAAAAAGAGCCCACATTCTAGAAGGATTAAAGATTGCATTAGATCATATCGATGAAATTATAGCTTTGATAAAGGCTTCTAAAAGTGATGAAGAAGCAATGAATAAGCTTATGGCAAACTATAGTTTGTCTGAGGCTCAAGCTCAAGCAATATTAGAATTAAAATTAAGAAGATTAACAGGATTAGAAAGAAGCAAAATAGAGGAAGAATTAGCAGAATTAATTGCTTTAATTGAAGATTTAAAAGACATTTTAAGTAAGGAAAGCCGTATTTGGGATATCATTAAGAACGAAATGATTGAAATTAGGGATAAATATGGTGATGAAAGAAGAACTAATATAGACCTAACTGCTATTGAATATATTGAAGATGAATCATTAATTCCAGTAGAAAATGTAATGATATCATTAACAAGTAAAGGATATATTAAAAGATTATTAATAGATACATATCGAGCTCAAAATCGTGGTGGTGTTGGTATCAAAGGAATGACAATAAATGAGGAAGATTATGTTGAACAGTTAATTACTTGCTCTACACATGATTATCTATTGTTTTTTAGTAATTTAGGTAGAGTATATAGAATAAAGTGTTATGAAATTCCAGAATTTAGCAGACAATCAAAGGGACTGCCAATTATTAATCTATTACCACTGGAAAAAGGTGAAAGTATAAATTCTATAATTTCCGTAGCAAACGATGAAGAAGATTTACACAGTTTAATGTTCTTTACTAGATTAGGTTTAGTTAAAAGAACAAAAACAAATGAATTTGATTCAATAAGAAAAAATGGAAAGGTAGCTATTACATTAAAAGATGACGATGAATTAATTAGTGTAAGGAAAACAAATGGAAATAATGAAATTATAATTGCATCTACAAATGGAAGAATGACTAGATTTAATGAAAATGAAGTTAGATTAATGGGTAGATCTGCTACAGGAGTTAAAGGAATCGAATTAGTAGAAGGAAAAGTAGTAGGGGCAGAAGTAGTTAACAAAGATCAGTTAGTGCTAGTTGTAACAGAAAAAGGTTATGGAAAGAAAACAGATATTGAAGAATATAGATTAACTCATCGTGGAAGTAAAGGTGTAAAAGCACTTAACATAACTGAAAAGAATGGATTTATAGTAGCATTTAAATCAGTAAATGGTGATGAAGATATAATAATTACTACAAATAATGGAATAGTAATTAGATTAGATGTAAATAAGGTATCTACATTAAAAAGAAATACGCAAGGCGTTAGATTAATCTCATTAAAAGATGAACAAACAGTAACTACGGTAACAATTACTGAAAAAAGTGAAGAAACTAATGAAGAAGAAGTAGTTTCAGAATAATAAAAAGACAATGTTTCACGTGAAACATTGTCTTTTTTAATTAAAACTAACAAAAAAATCACATAAGTTCCTAAAAGTGTATTAGTAGTACAAAAAAGAGAACGAATTATTTCCCGGGAAATAATTTAT
>CAZCLV010000005.1:7440-18840 GCA_964499645.1 uncultured Mycoplasma sp. | reverse complement strand
AAAAATAATTAAACAACTTTTAATTAAGCTTCTAAAAATGTATTGATAATACAAAAAAGAGAACGAATTATTTCCCGGGAAATAATTTATACTGATGTTTCACGTGAAACATTAATAAGTTGACAAAAATAACATTATATATTACTATCTACTTGTGCAACACAAATGGTAGAAATAGGTCAGGATTGGAAGATAGCAGCCTTAATATCCTCTTTGTGTGTGCACTTTTTATTTAAAGGATGATTATATGAATAATAAATATATGCAATTAGCAATAAAAGAAGCAGAAAAAGCTTCTAAAAAAGAAAATATTCCTGTGGGGGCAATAATAGTAAAAGATAATAAAATAATATCAAAAGCATATAATAAAAAAAACAAATCAAATATAGCAATAGATCATGCAGAAATAATAGCAATTAAAAAAGCATGTAGAAAAATAAATAGTTGGTATTTAGATAAATGTGAAATGTATGTAACGCTTGAACCTTGTGAAATGTGTTATGGAGCAATAAAAGAATCAAGAATTAAAACTATATATTACTTATTAGAATCAAAATATAGACAAAAAACAACTTTTAAAAAGAAAAAAATTTTAGATAAAGAATTAAATTTAAAATATACAGCCATTATTAAAACTTTTTTTAAAAAAATTAGATAATCAATGTTCCACGTGGAACATTGATTATTTTTAAGTGCTTAACTATGTTTCACGTGAAACATTAATAAAATTGGAAAAAAATGGAAACAATTTTTAATTAAGTTCTTAAAAGTGTACTCTCAACACAAAAAAGAGAACGAATTATTTCCCGGGAAATAATTTTAGCACTATATAAAACAAATGTTTGATAAAAAAATATAAAAATAACATCTTTTTTATTTTTATAAAAAAAATATTATGATATAATATATTTAGTTGCAAATGGCGGGGGTGAATTGTATGAGTTATCTTGCATTATATAGAAAATATAGGCCAAATACTTTTACTGAAGTAGTAGGTCAAGAATATGTTTTAAAAGTATTAAAAAATTCAGTATTAAAAGATATGGTTTCTCATGCTTATTTATTTTCAGGCCCAAGAGGGACAGGAAAAACTTCAATAGCAAAGCTTATTTCTAAATTAATAAATTGTGAAAACGCTAAAAACTTAACACCATGTGAAAAATGTAATAGTTGCTTGGCATTTAATGAAAAAAACAATCCAGATATAATTGAAATAGATGCTGCATCAAATAATGGAGTTGATGAAATAAGAGAGATTCGTGATAAAGTAAGTTTAATGCCTGCCTTATCAAAATATAAAGTATATATTATAGATGAAGTTCATATGCTTTCAACGGGAGCTTTTAATGCTCTTTTAAAAACTTTAGAAGAACCACCTAAACACGTAATATTTATATTAGCAACAACTGAATTTTATAAAGTGCCTGAAACAATAGTATCAAGATGCCAATGCTTTGATTTTGAAAAAATTAGTATAAAGGATATAGAACTAAAATTAGAAGAAATAGTAAAAAAAGAAAAGATAGCAATAGATGGCCAAGTTTTACAGTTAATAGCTAAATACTCAAATGGTGGATTAAGAGATGCTATAAATATGCTAGATAAACTGGTTTGTTTTTCAGATAATATTTCTATTGATGATTTTTATGAAGTGCGTGGTTTGGCAAAAAAAGAGGATATAAATGAAATTATTGATTCAATTTTCTTATATAAAATTAATGATATTTTTAATAAAATTGATGCACTGAATGAAAAAGGTAAGAATTTAACAATACTTACTGAAGAATTATTAGAAGAATTTAAACAGATATTAATTGATAAACTAACAAAAGATATTAATCAAGATGTAGACTCAAACAAAATATATCAAGTAATTGATATATTGAATGAAACAATAATTAATATGAAAAGAAGTAGTTATCAAAAAACAATATTAGAAATAAATATCTTAAAAATAGTAGAAATTTTTAACAAACATGTAGAAAAAAAAATAAATAGAAATGAAATAAAAGAGTTAAAACAAGACCAAGAAAATATAAGTTTAACTCAACCTGAAAAACAATCTTCAATAGCAACATTATTAAATAATGAAGAAATAGATCAAGAAATAAAACAAGAAAAAGAAAATAAAAAAGCAAAAGTAAGTAAATTATCTACAATGATTGAAGAAAATAGAAAAATTAAAATAAATAATACTTTTGCCACAGCAGATAAAAATATTTTAGAAGATTTAAAAATAAGATGGATAAATATTTCTGAATATTTGTATAACAAAGAATTTTCAAGTATAGTATCATACTTATTAGATGGCAATTTAAGGGTAGCAGGAGAAAAAAATGTAATAATTTCTGTAGCATATAGTTCAATTTTAGAAAATGCTTTAGTAAATTTAGAAAAAATTGAATTATTATTAGATTTAGTAACAAAAAAACATTATAGCATTGCTTTTATATTGGATTCAGAATGGGAAGATTTAAAAAACAAATATATTAATGATAAAAAGTCAGGTAATATTTATAAATATCAAGAAGAAATAAAGATAGACTATGATTCAATAAAAGAAGAATTAAAGGAAATAAAACAGGTAGCTGATAGCAAAATGGTAAAAGAAGCAGTAAGCTTATTTGGAAACGATATTGTAGAAATAAAATAAAGGAGAGATAATATATGAACATGCAAGCATTAATGAATCAAGCAAAACAAATGCAAAAGGACATAACAAATGCCCAAAATGAAATAAATAATACAGAATTTATTGGAAAAAACGGATTAGTTACAGTAAAAATGAAAGGAACAAAAGAAATTATATCTGTAAAAATAGATGCAGATGATGAAATAAAAGAAGATTTATCTATTTTAGAAGATATGATTGTTTTATCAGTAAATGATGCAATAAATCAAATAAATAAAACAACAGAACAAAAAATGGGTAAATATGCTAATATGATGCCAGGATTAATGTAATATGATATATCCAAAAACACTAGAAAATTTAATTGAAAGTTTTAAAAGATTACCAGGAATAGGTGAAAAAACAGCAGAAAGATTAGCTTTTGCTGTTTTAGAGTTTAATGAAGAAGACATAGAAAAATTTAGCAATAGTATTGTTTCTTCAAATAAATTAATTCATCCATGTAAAATTTGTGGGATGCTTACAGATAAAGAAACATGTGATGTATGCCAAGATAAGACTAGAGAAAAGGACCTTTTAATAGTAGTAGAAGATTCAAAGGATGCTTTTTTGTTTGAAAAAATAGGTAATTATAAAGGATACTATCATGTTCTAGGGGGACTAATTTCTCCATTAGATGATATTGGTCCTAACGATATTTCAATTAATCAATTACAATCTAGAATAAAAGAAGGACAAGTAAAAGAACTTGTTCTTGCAATAAAATCAAGTATAGAAGCAGATACTACATCACTATATATTAGAAAAATATTAGAAAAATCTAATGTAAAAGTTACAAGAATAGCGAGTGGTATACCTATTGGAGCAGATATGGATTATGTAGATGCTCTTACATTAGAATCAGCATTAAAAAATAGAAAGGAAGTAGGAGATAATTTATTTTAGTAATGCATATATTTTTTTGAGGTGTTAAGCAAATGAAAAAAGTTCTTAATATAGCAAAAAAGATTATTTTAGCACCATTTATATTATATATTTATAATTTAATTGCATTACCTTTAAATTTAATAATTCCAATTAATATTTTTACCATATTAGTGGTAGGAATATTAGGAATTCCAGGTCTAATAACACTACTTATTTTTTTATTAAAATATACTAGTTAGAAGGTGAAATAATGTTAGAAGAATATAAAGAAAAACAAACTTTGCTTTATAATTACATAAAAAAAGTAAAAGAAACAAATAAAATAAGTCATGCTTATATTATAGAAACAAATGGAGTAACTTATGGATTTGATCTTGCACTTGCTTTATCAAAATATTTTTTATGTGAAAAAAATATATGTGAAGAATGTAATATATGCTCTAACATTGATTTAGGTAATTATCCAGATATAAAAATAATTGAAACCTCTACAAAAGAAATAAAGAAAGACCAAATGATTGAATTACAACATGCTTTTTCTACCAAACCATTATATGGAAAGTATTTAATTTATATTATAAAAAACGCAGAATTGTTAAATAAATCTGCAGGAAATACTATTTTAAAATTTTTAGAAGAACCAAGCAATAATATTATAGCTATTCTTTTAACTGACAATGCTTACAATCTATTTGATACAATAGTATCAAGATGCCAAGTTTTAACATTAAAAAACGCAGAAAAAGAGTTTAATGATAATATTTTTAATAATTATTACACAGACGAAACAGAAGATTACAAAAATTTTGTAAAAACAGAAACTGACAAAGTAATAGATTTCTATATAAAAATAGAAAAAAACAAAACAAAAACTATTGCAAAAGATAATCCATATGAATATAAAGAAAAACAAGGACTATTGCTCAAACTAGGATTGCAACTATACATTGAAATATTAAATAAAAAACTAGGAAGAGTAAGTAAAAACTTTGAAGAATATGAAACAAAAGTACTTGAAATTAGTAAAAAGAACGAATTAAGTGATATAATAAAAAAAATTGATGTAATTAATCAATTTTTAGAAAAAAGTAATATTAATGTTAACAAGGATTTATTTATAGATAATTTTATAATAACATTTAATGGAGGGATAGATAATGATTAATGTTGTAGGAATTAGTTTTACAGATTCAAAAAAGATATATTATTTCTTACCAAATAATTTAGAGTTAAAACAAGATGATAGTGTAATAGTAGAAACAGAAAGAGGAGAACAATTTGGATGTGTGACTACAAATATAATTAAAATAAATCCCAAAGATTTAAAAAATCCTTTAAAGAACATATTAAGGAAAGCAACAAGTAGTGATAAAAATCAACATGAAAAGAATATAAAAGATAGTAAAAAAGCTATAATAGATGCAAATAGTTTTATAGAAGAACTAGGATTAGAAATGAAAATATTGAATGCTAGTTTTACATTTGATAGAAAGCAATTATTATTTAATTTTTTAGCAGATGATAGAATAGATTTTCGTGTTTTAGCAAAGAAACTTGCAGGAATTTATAAAACAAGAATAGAATTACGTCAAATTGGAGTTAGAGATAAAGCAAGAGAAGTTGGAGGGTATGGACAATGCGGAAGAAAACTTTGCTGCTCATCATTTCTAAAAGATATGAATGCTGTATCAATTAATATGGCAAAAAATCAAAATCTTGCTTTAAATCCTCAAAAAATAAATGGTTGTTGTGGAAGACTATTATGTTGTTTAGAATATGAAAATGATTTATATGGAGAATATAAAAAAGGTTTACCAAGGGTTGGAGAAAACATTAAAAATGGCAAGATTAATGGTAAAGTTATTTATGTAGATATATTTAAAAGATTATATAAAATTGAAACACCAGAAGGAACAGTAGAAGAAATAAAATTATAGGAAGTGACTTATATGATATTAATTGTAGGACTAGGAAATCCAGGTAAAGAATATGAAAATACGAGACATAATATGGGATTTATGGTTATAGATAACTTTGCAAAAGCACATAATATTAGTATAGATAAAAAAAAATTTAATGGACAATTTCAAAAGATGGAGTATAATAATGAAACAATTATTTTATTAAAACCACTTTCTTATATTAATCTATCTGGAGAAGTAATTAAAAAATTTATGAAATGGTATAAAATACCAATTTCAAATATTTTAGTAATAAGTGATGATTTGGATCAAGACTTTTGTAAGATAAAGCTTAAGGAATCAGGAACATCAGGTGGGCACAATGGCCTAAAAAATATTGAGAGTTTATTAAAAACTACTGCATATAAAAGATTAAAGATAGGAATATCAAACAATAAAAATATAGATACTAAAGATTATGTTCTTGGCAAGTTAGATAAAGAAGAACAAGAACAATTTCACAGATTACTTGCAGTTACTGATGAAATAATAGATGATTTTATCAAAATGGATTTTAGTAGAGTAATGAATAAATATAATTAAAAGGTGATTATTATGAACATCTTTGACAAAATAATTGATATAAGTAAATATAAAAGCGCAGGTCTTATTAATATGACTTGTGAATTTTTTGCGTTGTATACCAATAAACTTTTTCAACAAGAAAATAAAAGTATTTTAATTATTACACCTAATTTATATGAGGCAAATAAAATATATAATTCACTAATTAATTATAATGATTGCTTATTATTTCAAACAGATGACGTAATTACTAGCGAAGCAATAGCAATAAGCCCAGAGTTAAAACTAGAAAGATTAAATGTTTTAAAAGAAATGTCTGTAGATAATAAGAAAATAGTAATAACAGATATAAATGGATATTTAAAAAGAATTCCTAAAAAAGAAGATTTTAATAAAAATATTTTAAACTTAGAAATAGGCCAAGAAATATCACAAGAAAAAATACTATCAACTTTATATGACTTAGGATATGTTAAAGAATCAATAGTAACACAAACTGGAGAAGTTGGGGTTAGAGGCTTTATTTTAGATATCTTTCCAGTAAATTGTGATAATCCAATAAGAGTAGAGTTTTTTGGCGATGAAATAGAATCAATAAGAACATTCGATGTAGATACACAAAAATCAATCAAATCAGAAGAAAAAGTTAAAATATATTCCTTTTCAGAAAAAACTGATGGTGCGTCTTCAAATATATACGAATACTTAGACAATCCAATAGTAATATTTAAAGACTATAATCAAATAAAAATATCATATGAACGCCTATTAAATGATATATTTGAATTTTCAAAACAAAAAAACAAAAAATATATCTATAATTTAGATGAAATAAAAGTTAAAAATTACATTCATTATTTTGATTTTGATAGTGAAATAAATGATTTAGAAATCACAAAAGTACTTGATTTTAAAACTAAACCAGTAGAAAAATTAAATGAAGATATAGATAAAATAAATAAATTTTTATTAGAAAATTTAAATAATAATAAAACCATTATTTTATGCTTATCAACACAAAATGTTAATAACTTTTTGCAAGCATTAACAGTACCATATATATTAACTAATGAAAATAATATTATAGAAAAAAAGTTTAATATCATAAAAAAGAGAATGACTACTGGCTTTCAATATGAAAATTATATATTTTTAACAGAATATGAGTTGTTTAACAAAAAAAATGAAAAAAAAGTAGTTAAAAGCAATTTTAAGTTTGCAACTAGAATAAAAGACTTAACAAAATTGCAAGTAGGAGATTATGTTGTTCACAACTTACATGGAATAGGAATTTATAATGGTATTAAAACATTAACTAAAAACAATTTGACAAACGATTATTTAGAAATATTATATGATAAAAAAGATAAATTATATATACCAGCATCAAAAATAGAATTAATAAGCAAGTACTCTGGAAAAGAAGGTGTAGTTCCAAAGATAAATGCCTTAAATAGTATAAATTGGGAAAAAACTAAACAAAGAGTAAAAGAAAAAATAAAATATGAAGCAAAACGACTATTAAAAGTTCAAGCAGAAAGAAAACTACAAAAGGGTTTTGCTTTTAGTAAAGATACCCCAATGCAAGAAATTTTTGAAAATGAATTTGAGTTTGAGATTACAAAAGATCAATTAAATACAACAGAACAAATAAAATTTGATATGGAAAGCATAAATCCAATGGATAGAATTTTGTGTGGAGATGTTGGTTATGGTAAAACAGAGGTTGCTTTTAGAGTAATATTTAAAGCAATTAATGATTCAAAACAAGTTTTATATCTATGTCCAACAACATTATTATCTAATCAACAATATGAAGCAGCAAGAGATAGATTTCGTAATTTTCCTATTAATATTGCTCTTTTAAATAGATTTACTCCAAAAACAAAAGCCGAAAAAATACTAAAAGAATTAAATGAAGGAAAAATAGATTTATTAATAGGAACGCATAGATTATTAAGTAAAGATGTTATTCCAAAAGATCTAGGCTTATTAGTAGTAGATGAAGAACAAAGATTTGGAGTGGCACATAAAGAAAAAATGAAAGAGTTTAAAGCAAACATTGACGTTCTTACATTAACAGCAACACCAATACCCAGAACTCTCCAAATGGCAATGTTAGGATTAAAAAACTTATCATTAATTGAAACTCCTCCAAAAAATAGACATTCTGTTCAAACTTATGTCATTGAAGAAGATAGAAAAATAATAAGAGATATTATTTATAAAGAAATGTCTAGAAATGGACAAGTATTTATTTTATATAATAAAGTTTCAGACATTGAAGAAAGAGTTCGCGAAATAAAGATGTTAGTGCCAGATGCAAAAGTTATTTTTGCCCATGGGCAAATGAGTAAGTCAGAATTAGAAGACAGAATGAAATCGTTTATAAATGGAGAATATGACTGTTTGATATGTACGACTATTATTGAAACTGGTATAGATATACCAAATGCTAATAGTTTAATTATTTTAGATGCTGACCGTTTTGGACTATCACAGCTTTATCAAATAAGAGGAAGAGTCGGAAGAAGTGACCGTATTGCATATGCATATCTAATGTACAATAAAAATAAGCAACTTAATGAAATAGCAATGAAAAGACTTAAAGTAATAAAAGAATTTACTGAATTAGGAAGTGGATTTAATATAGCAACAAGAGATTTGTCAATTCGTGGAGCAGGAGATATTTTAGGAAGTGAACAGGCGGGATTTATTGATGCAGTAGGAATAGATTTATATATGAAAATGCTTGAAAATGAAATATTAAAACTAAAAGGCCAAGAAGTTTTAGAAGATGAAGAATTAGATGAGCCAATAAAAGTAGAAATAAGCAATCATATTAAGGATAAGTATGTATCAGATTTAGATTTAAAAATAGAAATACATAAATTAATTAATACAATAGACTCAGAAGAAAGCTTAGAAAAAGTAAAAGAAGAGTTAGAAGATAGATTTGGCAAATTAGATGATGATATGTTTACTTATATGAATGAAGAATTATTTGAAAAATTAATAAAAAAGCAAGGTGTAGAAAAAATAAATGACAATAATATATATATAGAATTGATTTTTAATATAGAAAAAAGCAATTCCATAGATTATCAAGAATTTTTTGTTGAATCAATTAAAATATCAAATAATTTTAAATTTGAATATAAAGATAAAAAATTATATTTAAAAATATATAAAAAAGACTTGAAAGAACACCCAATAATATATCTGAATAGACTGTTGAAAAAGATGTAAATTATTTTGCATCTTTTTTATTTGTTAATCAAAAGTTAAAAAATGGTAAAATTTACCATTAAAAAATAACATATAAAAATATTATAATGTAATTAATAGATAGTATAAATAATTATAATATTGGGAAAATAATTGTAGGTGAAAGTGAGGATTTTTATGAAGACTACTGGTGTTATTAGAAGAATAGATGATTTGGGAAGAATAGTAATTCCAAAAGAAATAAGGAAAAGCCTTCGTATAAAAGATGGTGAATCATTAGAAATATTTTTAGAAAGCGAAAATATAGTATTAAAAAAATATTCACAACTTGGAAGTTTAGCAGATTTTTATAAAACTTATGCTGATTCAATATATTCTGCAATTAAAGAAAATATAATTATAGTTGATAGGGATACTATTGTTGCTGTTTCTGGAGAGTTAAAGAAAAAATATTTAGATAAAAATGTTTCCAATGAGTTAGATAATATAATTCAAAAAAGAATGACATATACAGAAAAAGAATTTAAGGAAATAAGTTTATCAGAAAATATAATGGAAAAAGCTAGTTTTACAATAAGCTCAATTATAGTAAATGGTGATGCTATTGGAGCTGTATTAATGTTATCAAAAAACAGAATATTAGATGATTTTGATGAAAAGACCATTTCTATAGCAGCAAAATTTTTAGGCAAATATATTGAAGAATAATAAAAACTATGTTATAATCTTGACAGAGCGAAAGAAAAGTATTGATGAAAAGAGTAAGTAATTATTAATTTGTAGAGAGTTTATGGTTGGTGAAAATAAACATGAATGATTACTGAACATGGTTTCTGAACTGATTTATTGATATGTAAGTAAATCCGGTTAACTAATGACCGTTATCAAAATAAGATAGATTTATTCTATAAAATAAGGTGGTACCACGAAAAGATTCGTCCTTTGGATTAGTCTTTTTTATTTTAGGAGGTAATAAATATGAGAAAATTTGAAAAAGTAAGTTTTGAACAATTTAAAAAAGATATAGTAGATGATAGAAAATTATATGAAGAATATAATTTACCAAGAAGAAAAACAAAATATTCTGCAGGATATGATATTTGTTCATTAATTGATTATACTTTAAAACCAGGTGAGGCTATTAAACTTGCTACAGGTTTTAAATATATATCACCAGAAGATGAAATGCTTATGATAGTAGTTCGCAGTTCGATTGGATTTAAGTACAATGTGCGAATGTGTAATCAAGTTGGAATTATTGAAAGTGATTACTATAATAATGAAACAAATGAGGGGCATGTTATGGTAAAAATTCAAAACGAAGGTAAAGAAGATTTTATTATTAAAAAGGGAGAAGCTTTTGCCCAAGGTATATTTGTAAAATTTTATACTGTTGATAATGAAGAAGAAATAAATGAAGTAAGGAAAGGTGGATTTGGTTCCACTAATAAGGAGAAAAATAATGAATAAAGAAAAATATTATATAACAACAGCAATTGCTTATACATCAGGCAAACCACATATTGGTAATACTTATGAAATAGTTCTAGCTGATGCAATAGCACGCTATAAAAAATTAAAAGGATATGATGTTTATTTTCAAACGGGTACTGATGAACATGGTGAAAAAATTCAATTAAAAGCACAAGAAAATAATCAGACTCCTAAAGAATTTGTAGATAATATTTCTGAAGAAATAAAGTCAATATGGGATATTATGAATACAAGTTATGATAAGTTTGTAAGAACAACAGATAAAAATCATGAAAAAGTAGTACAAAATATATTTAAAAAATTATATGATCAAGGTGATATATATTTAGGACAATATGAAGGTTTATATTGTACTCCATGTGAATCATTTTGGACTGAGGCACAATTGCTTGATGGAAAATGTCCAGATTGTGGAAGAGAAGTTATTACAAAAAGTGAAGAAACATATTTTTTTAGATTATCTAAATATCAAGATAGATTAATAAAATACATTGAAGAAAATCCTAATTTTATACAACCAGAATCAAGAAAAAATGAAATGGTAAATAACTTTTTAAAACCAGGTTTACAAGATCTATGTGTTTCAAGAACATCATTTAATTGGGGAATTCCAGTAGATTTTGATCCAAAGCA
>CAZCLV010000005.1:0-7430 GCA_964499645.1 uncultured Mycoplasma sp. | reverse complement strand
TGTTTGGCTTGATGCTTTAACTAACTATATTACAAATATAGGATATGATGTAGATGTACAAACCGATGAATTTAAAAAATGGTGGCCTGCTGATCTACATTTGATTGGTAAAGATATAATAAGGTTTCATACGTTATATTGGCCATGCTTTTTAATGAGTTTAGACTTACCACTTCCAAAACAAATATTTGGTCATCCATGGTTAATTATGTCAGACGGAAAAATGAGCAAATCTAAGGGAAACGTAATATATGCAGATGACTTAGTTAATGAATTTGGAGTAGATGAGGTAAGATATTATTTATTACATGATATACCTTTTAGTAGCGATGGAATATTAACAAAAGAATTAATTACTGATAGAATAAATTCTGATTTAGCTAATAATTTAGGTAATTTAGTAAATAGAACTATTACAATGGTTAATAAATACTTTAATGGTGTAATTTCAAATAAAAAGACAAATGAAGATATAGATAATGATTTAATTAATAGTAGTTTGTCTTTAGCAAATATAGTGGATAAAAAAATGAATTCATTACATATTAATGATGCTTTAGATTCAATATTTGAAGTATTACGAAAATGTAACAAATATATAGATGATACTACTCCATGGATATTAGCAAAAGAAGAAAAATATGATAGATTAGAAACAGTTTTATATAATCTAATTGAATCTATAAGAATATGTGCAGTATTATTACAAGCATTTATTCCTGAAACATCAGAAAAAATATTTAAACAACTAAATACAAATAAAAAAGAACTTTCTACAATTAAAGAATTTAATGGTATTGAAGACAATCATAAATTAGGTGAAATAGAAATGTTATTTAAAAGAATTGAAAAATAAGTGTAAAAAATAGTGTAAAAGAAAATAAAACACTATTTTTTTTATTTAAAAATAATTATAAGTATTTATAATAGAATCTGCAGTATATAGATATAAAAAAGGAGAAAAAAATGAATTCCAATAGGAAACTTGCAGTATCTATATGTATGGTATTAATTTTAGTATTAGTATTACCTGCAATAATGACAAAAAATATTATTGATATAGCTTATTCTTTATTATCATTATTAACATTTTATAAAATTACGTTAGATAAAAAATAAAGCGCACAATTTGATGTCAAATGATAAGAAATGTGTGTTTTCAATAGAAAATGCACAATAGAACTTCAAAAACTAAGGGAAAATAGTTAAAGTCATGATTATTTTATACTAAAGGTAATGATTAAGGCACAATAAAAATAGGAATTTTAAAAAATTACAAATGTAAGTGCACAATTCCTTATTTATCATTTGTATGAAATGTATTATATAACAAATAAGCATTAAGTCAATCTATCATTGACTTAATGCCCTAAAAATTATAAAAAATAGCCGATTGTCAATGATCAAAATGAACTCGTGAACTCGCCATTGACAATCGCTAGTATTACAAAACTAACTGCACAACAATTGTGCACTTTCAAATTTAACTTACATTTTATAAAATTAAAGCAGCCTGATATCTTTTAGATATCTTTTTTTTATTAAAAAAGTTATAATAAAAAAAAGGAGGAATTGATATGTTAATAGATACACATCTGCATTTAGCAAATGAAGATTATGATATTGATAAAGTAATAAAAGAAGCAAATAACAACAATGTTAAGATTTTAATTTTAGGAGGAACAGATAAAAATGATAATATTGATAATATAAAATTATCAAAAAAATATAAGAATGTATTTTTAACATTTGGTTATCATCCTGAATATGCAGATGAAATAAAGAATGAAGATTATAATTTATTAGAAAAACAGATAAAAGATAATTTAAATAAAACAGTTGCTATAGGAGAAATAGGACTAGATTATTATCATGATAAAGCAAATAAGAAAAAACAAATAACAATGTTTAAAAAGCAAATAGAACTAGCAAAAAAATATAACTTACCAGTAGTTATTCATTCGAGAGAAGCAACAGAAGACACATATAATGTTTTAAAAGATAGTAACATAAAAGGAATTATTCATTGCTTTTCAGGTAGTTTAGAAACTGCTAAAAAATATATAAAATTAGGATTTTTATTAGGAATAGGTGGCGTAGTAACATTTAAAAATAGTAACTTAAAAGATGTTATAAAAGAAATAGATTTAAAAAATATAGTTTTAGAAACAGATAGTCCATATTTATCCCCAAATAGAGGAGAAAAAAACGAACCTAAAAACATTAAAATTATTGCAGAATACATTGCAAATATAAAAGAAATAACTTTAGAGCAAGTAGAAAAAATCACTACTGAAAACGCAAAGAATATATTCCAAAAAATTATCTAACTCTTGATTTAATTTAAATTTTGTATTATTATATAATTGTAAAATATAGGGAGGCTAGTTTATGAAGAAAAAAGGGAAATTAATTGAACACGATAAAATTAAAAAAAATTTATTATCAGTATCAGGCATTATTATTTTAGTTGTTGCTTTAGTAGGCTTATCTTATGTAGTATTTAATTATACAGATATAATAAATGCTACTAATGATAAAATTAATAAAGGCACAATAACAATGAGTTATGCAGAACCAACAACAATAATTAATATAACAAATCAATTACCAGTTAGTGATGTTACAGGAGCAGGATATACAGATTACTTTGAATTTGTTGTATCTACTAATGCTATTGGAAAATTAAAAATTCCTTATGAAATTAGCATTACTCCAATAGAAATAGCAAAAATTAAAGTTAAAATGGGCTGCGAAAATTCAATTTATGAAACAGAAAAAGAATGTATTAATAATGGCAGTAAATGGAAAGTAATTAAATTAGGACAAGATGCTTTACCAAAGGAACAAATAAAAATTTATTTAACAGAAAAAATAAATGAAAATACAGAAGTAGAAATTTTAAGACCTACTAAAATAAGTAATTTATCAAATAGTAAATTTAGTAAATTAAATGGACGTGAAGGATCATTAAAAGTTGCTGATTTAGTAAATGATTACACAAATAGTAATATAAAAGAAACGGTAACAACTTATAGATTAAGAATGTGGATAGCAGATGATGCGGACATTTCCTCATGGAATGAAAATATTACTTATCAATATAAGTTAAGAGTAAATGTTGATTCACGTATAAATAACTCAAAATAATAAGGAGAGTAAAAGATGAAAAGGAATAATATGTTTTTAGTAGCAGTGCTAAGCTTCTTTGCATTAATTGTTGTTGTAGCAGGAGTATCTTATGGGGTGTATACTTTTATTGGAACAGGAACAAAAGAAAATTCAATATCTACTGGATCTTTATCAATATCATATTCGGACTCTGAAAGTGTAAAATTAATAACAACAAAAATTGGAAAAAGCAATGCAAAAGAAATACGCTTTACAGTTAATGCAGTATTTGATACACCAACAACACTATATTATGATATAGTGTTGGATCATGTCTTAGATACAGAAGGAATATTAGAAGATAAAAACATTAGATATTCATTAACAAAAATAACAAACACATCAGAAATAGAAAAAGTATACGAAGAAAGAGTAGAAGATTTATCAATATTAGAAGCAATAAACAATAATGGAATTGCACATAATAAATATGCAATAGATAGTGATAGCTTTATTACAAGTGGAAAATATGATTATGTATTAAAAGTATGGATTGATGATAATTATAAATTGCCAATAAATGACTCAATTGGAGAATATTCATTTAAAATAAGATCAATAGCAACTTTAGAACAAAAATAGTAAAGAATTAGAAATAATTCTTTTTTTCTTTTAAAGATTTTTATATTGTGATATTATAAAATTAAATATATAGGAGTGTTGCTTATGATAAAAAAAATAATTAAACTTCTTTCTATAATATGTTTACTATTAACATTAATTTTTATGCTATTGTTACTATATATAGGTATTACAAAAGTGTTAGAAAAAAATATACCATCCTATGAAAGAAAACTAAATATATATACAATAATAGGAAAAAGTATGGAACCAACTTTATTTGAAAATGATATAATAATTATAAAAAAGCAAAGCAATTACAAATTAAACGATATAATTACATTTACATATACAGATGAAAATTATAATAATATTATTATTACTCATAGAATAATTAATTTAAAAGAAGAAAACAACAAAATATTTTTTATAACCCAAGGAGATAATAATAAGTTTAAGGATAATATATTAATTGAAAATAATAAAGTAACTGGGAAATTAATATTAAAATTACCAAAGTTTGGTTATATAAAAGATTTTATATTAAATAATTTAGTAATATTTTTAATAACATTTATTTCATTATTTATTATTGTATTAGTTGATACAATAAAAACAATTAAACAAAATAAAAAGAAAAGGGAACAGGTATTTGAATGAAAAATAAATATAAAGAATTCTTAACATTATTAGCAAACGTATTTTTAATAGTATGTTTTGCTTTATCATCATATTTAATATTAATAAACTATTTTCATAGCAAAGAAATAAATTTAAAATATACTTATAATGCTTCTCAAAAAAGTGAACATCAAAACTTTAAAAACAGCCTAACTAATATAGAAAACAATATCAATTCTATCAATACAAATAATAATTATTTAGAATCAATTAATAATCAGTTTAAAAGATGCATAATAAAAATTAAAGAAAGTGATTATTATAATTTAAATAATTATGAAATAGGATTAGAAGATATATATAAATATAATAGTTTTATGTATAAAACATTACAATCAGAATGTTTATATTTAATAAACTTAAAAATAAAAGATGAAAAAACAAATAATAGTATTAAAAACAGCTATTTTCTTGAAGATGAAGTGTTGAATAAAAGAAAAGATATTATATTTACTTCAAATTATTTAAGTGAAAAACTTAGTGCAAATAACTCATATTACTACACGTCAGAATTAACAAAAACAACAATATTTAATGATATAAAATATTCAATGGATTTAACGATAAATAACTATTCAAGATTAATAATAGAATTAAATAAATTATCAAATTGGTATTTAGAACAAACTACAAAAGTAGGTGATAATTAATGACTAATATACTTAATAGATTTTTAAATATATTAAAATATATTTTATTTGTAATAATGAGTATAATACTTTTTTATGGAATAATTAATTCATATTCAAAAACAGGAAAAAATATTATTTTAGCATTAGATTTATTTTTACCTTTTATTTTAGGAGTGATATCAATTATGTTAAATATATTTTCTAAAAAAAGTAAAATTAATCAAAATATGTTTTTTAATCTAGTAGCAATAACAACATATACTGCTATAATTATTGTTGGACTTAGAGCAAATTTTGATTATAATATGATATCATTTAATAAAAATCCTATAAAATACAACTTAATTTATTTTAATGAAAATGCAAGTTTTATAAAATTGATGTCATATTTGTTATTAGTAGCAAATTTAATATTTTATTCAATTACAAAGAAAAAACAAAAAGAAGAAATAGAACAACTATAAAGAGGTATATTAATGGAAATAAACAAATTTAAATTTAAAAAAAGTTTTGGACAAAACTTTTTAATAGATAAAAATATTACAAAAAAGATAGCAAATATTGTTGATGAAAAAGCAGATTCATTAGTAATTGAAATAGGATGTGGAGATGGGAGATTAACAAAAGAACTATGCGAAAAATATAATCAAGTTTTAGGATATGAAATAGATTTAGAAGTAAAAGACTATTTAGAGGATAATTTAAAAGCATATAATAATTATAAAATTATTTTTGATGATTTCTTAAAAAGAACAGTAAAAAATGATATAAAAGATTATAATTATAAAAGACTATACATTATAGCGAACTTGCCATACTATATAACAACACCAATAATAGAAAAAATTATTAATGAAAATTTGAATCAAGATAAAATGATTTTTATGGTTCAAAAAGAAGTAGGAGATAGATTATCTGCTAAACCCAGTACTAAAGAATATAATTCATTATCAGTATATTTAAATTATTTGTTTGATATAAAAAAAGAATTTATTGTAAATAGAAATAGTTTCTTACCTAAACCTAATGTTGATAGTATAGTTGTTTCGTTTACAAAGAAAAAAAATAAATACAAAGTATTAAACGAAGAATTATTTTATAAATTAATAAGAGATAGCTTTAAATTTAAGAGAAAAACTATAAAAAACAATTTAAAAGATTATGATTTAGAAAAAATAAGTAAAGTATTAAACAAATATAATAAAGATTTAACTACAAGAGCAGAGCAGTTAAATATAGAAATATTTTGTGATATAGCAAATGAATTAAGCATATAATTATTTGGAGATGATTATATGCTTTTTAAAATTGGTGATTTAGTAACTAGAACTTCACATAATAATGATACGGTTTTTAAAATAATAGAAATTAATGAAGAAGTAGCTATTTTAAAAGGAGTAAATATTAGATTAATAGCAGATTCAAATATTGAAGATTTAAATCCATGTAATAGTTGTGAAAAAGAAGTAACAAAAGAAGATAATAAATTATTTGAAAGAATGGAAGATTTTAATAATCTAAATAGGGATGAATATTTTTACTTACCAGGTAAAGTATTACATATAGATGCTGATCAGGAATATTTGGATAGGTGTATGAACTTTTATAAAGAAATGAATGTATTATCTTATGGATTAATTGAAAAGGAAAAAAATATGCCTGCTACTATTGAAGAATACTTAAAAAATATAAGACCTGATATTTTAGTTATAACGGGACATGATGCTTATTATAATAAAGGGGATAGCAATTATATGTCTAATGAAAACTATAAAAATAGTATTAATTTTATAAATACAGTAAAGTTAGCAAGAAATTATGAAAAAGATCAAGAAAAACTTATTATTATAGCGGGAGCTTGTCAATCAAACTATGAAGAGTTAATAAAGGCAGGCTCTAATTTTGCATCTAGTCCAAAAAGAATAAATATACATGCATTAGATCCTGCTATTATTGCAAGTAGTATTAGTTTGTCAAATAAAAACAAATCAATAGATTTAATAAATATATTAAAAAAAACTAAATATGGTACAGATGGAATGGGTGGAATTATAACAAATGGTACTATGTATGTAGGATATCCAAGATGAATATAGAAAAAATAAGAGAAAAAGTAGAAAATAATAAAGAAAAAGATATTAGATTTAAATTTAATGGAAATAGAAATCAAACTGAAGAATTTGAAGGAAAAATAATAGATACATATAAATCAGTATTTATAATAAAATTAAATAATAATATAAAAAGATCATTTACATATACTGATATACTAATAGGTAATTTAGAAATAAAGTAAAAACTTTATTTTTTTATGTAAATAAAAATAAAAGATTGACTAAAAAATTAAAATATACTAAACTTGATATAGTAATATGATAGAAAGAG
>CAZCLV010000004.1:0-29021 GCA_964499645.1 uncultured Mycoplasma sp. | reverse complement strand
ATTTTATTGTATTGCTGTTTGTCTTTCTGTTGCATCTGTTGGAAGAGTACATGTTGGAGCTGGATTTCCACTAGCAGAAGTTTTTAATCCAGTTCTAATCGAACTATTTGTAAGACTTGTTTCAGTTATAAAACTTCCTGTACCACTTCCTGCTGCTGTTGAAGCAAAATATCCATCTGTAAGTGTACCATCAATAATTCCATTACCTTTTGCATCAATTAAACAAATAGAATATGAAGCAACGCCATTATTAAATTGAACTAAAATATAAGAAGATGCATTAAATGATTCTCCATAAGTACTCTTTGATAATCCTTTTCCTGCTTCTAATAAATCATTTACTCCAATATAATCAATTGAACCTGTATCAGTAGTTGAAGTTAATTTATAAAATGTATCTGCTGTTACTCCACTACTAATTACATCTGTTCTTACTGCTGATATAGCAGATTGCGCATTTGAAAGATATGTATCTTTTCTTGCTCCATTCAAATATTTTGTAACTGCTGGCACTGATACTGTTATTAATATAGCTAAAATAACAATAACTGCTAATAGTTCTATTAATGTAAATCCTTTTTTGTTTAGTTTTTTCATATGTTTTCCTACCTTTCTTATAATAGTATAATATCATTTCTATTTTTTTTATTCAAGCATGTTTACAAGTTTTTATTAAAATGTGTAAATAGAGTATATTATTATTTTTTACATTTTTTAAAATTTTATTTAAAAATATTAATTATTACATTTTAATATTATATTTTTTAATAATATTTGTTATTAGTATTACATATATTAAGTATTGTTTTTAGGGTTTCTTACAGTAATTAGATTACCCGTAAAGTAATTTTTCTTATTAACAAATTAATTGATATTTTGCTTTTTTTTATGTTAGTATTAATATAGGTGAAAGTATATGAGTTTAAAATCAAAAATAACTTATGTTGTATTTATCACAATAATTGTTTTACTTGGACTATTTGCATATTGTTTTAGAGATGACATTTATTTATATTATCGTGATAATTTTTTACAAGAAAGAAATAATATTGTAATTACTAGTAATAATTATTTTAAAAGCAGTGGTTATTCCTATTTATCTTTAACTGATGATTTTATTGCAAAAGATAGACAACATATAATTAATATAATTTATACTATTATTAATAGTGGAAATACTGAATTTACTTTTTATTGTAGTGATAACTATCCAACTTGTATTAATGATTATGAAGTTATTGCAAATGATAGAGAGCTTCTCTCAAGTATAAATAATTTTGTTCATCCATATAATTCTTTTAAAATTTTATCTTCTTCTTATAGTAATAATGGTGATATAAAAGTTAGAATTGAAAAAAAATATAGTTTAGATGAAATGATTTTATTAAATAATAAAGTAGATGAGATAATTAATAAGAATGTAACTAGTAATATGAGTAGTGTAAAAAAAATTGAAGTTATTCATAATTATATAATTAATACGAGTAAATATAATGGTAATACTAATTTAAATAAAGCAAATAATATTTTGTTAGAACACGAAGGATTATGCAGTGCATATACTGACGCAATGGCATTATTCTTATATAAATTTGGATTTGATAATTATAAAGTTGCTAGTGAAGATCATATTTGGAATTTGGTAAAGTTAAATAACGAATGGTATCATTTAGATTTAACCTTTGATGATCCAGTTACAAAAGACGGCACTAATGTTTTACTAAAAAATATGTTTTTAGTTAGTAAAAAGAAATTACAAGAAGTAGATAAAACTAAAAGTCATATATTTGATGAAAAAATATATGTTGAAGGACAATAAAAACAAGTTAACATCTAAACTTGTTTTTTTATTATATCTTCTAAACTAATTTCATCAATATTATACCAAGTAATATCATCTTTAAATTGATTATTAAAAAATGTATATTGTCTTTTAGCATAATGTCTAGAGGATTGTTTTATTTGATCAATTGCTTCTTTTAAGTTTATTTCACCATTAAAGTATTTATATAGTTCTTTATAACCAATAGCAGTGTTTATTGCTCTAGTGTTTAGTTTTTTATCATATAATGATTTTACTTCTTCTAGTAATCCATCTTTCATCATTATATCTACACGCTCATTTATGCCTTGATATAATTTATCTCTGTCTTTAGTTAAACCAATGATTTTAAAATCATATAACTTTTTATTCTTGTTTTCTATCTTGTCAAAACTATAATCATATAATAATGCCTTTAAATACAGTCCTGTTCCTCCTACTATAACAATGTTTTTATTTTCATTTAAAAGTTTAGTAATTATCTTTCTACCATCTTGTTGATAATCAAAAACAGAATAATCTTCATTAATACTTTTTATATTTAATAAATGATGTATAACTCCATCTTGTTCTTGTTTTGTAGCTTTTGCTGTTCCAATATTTAATTCTTTATATATTTGCATACTATCACAATTAATTATTTCTGCATTAAGCTTTTTTGCGAGCATTATACTCAGTTTTGTTTTTCCAACTCCTGTTGGACCTACTATTGCATAAATCATAATCTACTTCCTTTCAAGTTTTTTTATTGTCATTCTTACATCTTGAAATGTAATTATTTCTTTGTTTACTTTTTCTTCTAATATTGTTCTTAAAGCTATTAAATATTCTTTTAATAATTTATTACTAAAAGTAAAATTTTTCATTTCATTATCTAGTTCTTTTAAAACTTTATTTTTTTCTAAAAAAGATATGTATTCTTCAATACTTGAAATTACACTATAACAAAAACTATAATTTAAAATGGCAATATTTCTTTGTTTAAGAATGCCATCATAATATCCATTATTAATACAATAATTATCTGTATCTACTATTCTTAATCTTTTATTTTCTCTATCATATAGAATATTTTTATTGTTTATATCTTCAATAACAATATTTATATCAGATAATTTATCAGTATCTTCATATACTTTGTTAATTCCAAAAATAACTTTATCAAGTTCAATATCTTCTTTTATTATTGGTAATCCTTTAACAAAAGGCATCACTGTGGAAGAAATTCTACCATTGTTATTATAATATATTTTTGTAGGAAAAACGTAAGTATCATTTTTTATTCCTATTAAGGGGGGAAACAATACTTCTTCATGATATATTTTTACTGCTTCATTATCTTCATTTAGATAACATGTTGCAAAACAACCTTTTCCTATTTTTGCTTTTAAAATATGCTGGAAATTTTCCTTCATTTGTTTGCACCTCTTCTTGTTGACTATATCTTACAAAAAAAAATAAAAAAAAGCAACATTACATTACTCTTTTAAATAGTTTTTCTAATTCATATTTTGAATAACTTATAATAGTAGGTCTTCCATGTGGACATGTAAATGGATTAGATGTTTCTCTTAATCTCTCAATTAATCTTTTTAATTCTTCTAAAGAAACATATTCATTTGCTTTTATACTCATTTTACATGCTAAAGTAATAGCTATCTTTTCATTAAACTTTTCTTTTGAAAATTCTTCATTTTGAATAATTATTTCCATAATTTTTCTTAGTGTTTCTTCTACATAATCTTTTTTAATCCAATTAGGATGACTTCTAATAATTATAGTGTTTATACCAAATTCTTCATAACAAATATTTAAATTATCTAATAATTTAAAGTTCTCTTTTAAAATTATATATTCATTATTAGAAAATTCTAGTTTAATTGGTATAAGTAAATCAATAGTATCTTTTTGTTCTTTCCCTAATTGTTCTTTATAATATTCATAATTAATTCTTTCATTTACGGCATGTTGATCTAATATATACATTCCATTTTCATTTTCACCAATTATATATGTTCCATGTATTAATGCTACTGGTTCTATCATTTTAAACTTTTCTGGTTGATTATATTCTATTGCTTCCTCTTTTACTTGTTGTTCTTCTATATTAAAGTCAAAGCTTATTTCCTCAAATACAGGTTTAATTACTTCTTTAACAAAATTTATTTTATTATCAATCGTTGTTACTTCATTTATATTAGATATTGGTAATTCTTCATACTTTATTTCTGGTATTAATAATAGTTTTTCTAAACTTTTAGATATTGTTTCATATATTAAATCTAATAAACCATCCATTTTAGAAAATTTTACATCCATTTTAGTAGGATGAATATTAACATCTATTATTGATGCATCACATTCAATACTTAATATAACAATTGGGTATTTATCTTTTGGTAGATATGTATGATATGCTTCTACAATAGATTTATTTACTTCAGTATTTCTTACACTTCTACCATTTACTAAAATAGTAATAAAGTTCCTATTTGATCTATTTATTTCAGGATAAGATATATATCCTTTAATATCATAATCATCATTATTATTTTCTATTTTAACCATTTTTTTTGTAGTTGCTAAACCATAAATATTATTAATAACTTTTAATATATTAGAACTACCATCAGTATTTAATAATACCTTATCATTATTAGTTAAAATAAACTTAATATTGGGATTAGCAAGAGCCATTTTATTTAAATATTCCACAATATTAGAAAGTTCAGTATATAAACTTTTTAAATATTTTAATCTTGCTGGTGTATTATAAAATATATCAGTTACTGATATAATTGTGCCCTGTCTTAAATCGGAATTAGATACATTTTTTGTAATACCACCTTCAATACATAATTCTGTTGTTTCTATGCCATTTGAAGTTTTTATATTCATCTTAGAAACACTTGCTATTGATGGTAAAGCTTCACCTCTAAATCCTAATGTTTCTATACTAAATAAATCATCATCTGTATATAATTTACTTGTAGCATGTCTTTTTAATGAATTTAGAGCATCCTCTCTATTCATACCGCAACCATTATCAACTACTTTTATTTCTTTTAATCCTGAATCAATTAAATTAACTTTTATTTCTGTTGATTTTGCATCAATAGAATTTTCTACTAATTCTTTTACTATATTCATTAGTTTTTCTACTACTTCTCCTGCTGCTATTTTATTAGATAAAGTTACATCCATAACTTTTACAATACTCATAAACCCACCTACTTCTTTTAATTACAATATGTTGAATTTTCTGTATAATCATCTATTACTGGTATTTCATTACAAGTAAATGAAATACAATAAACTTCTTCAAGTGAATCACTTGAATCAATATCACCTTTTATGACATATTTAATAGTATTATTAACATTATTGCTACAATAATTATTTCCATAACTTAAATTAGGTGTAAACCTTAAATTATCTATTGGAAACTCTATATCTTTATTTACAGTATGATCAATTCTATAATTATTATATCCTGCTATAATAGCTTGTTTTAAGGCAATTACTTCTTTTTTTCTTGAAGATTCCCTATTTTTATTTATAGATAAAACTACTACTGACGATAAAAGTCCTAATATTGTTATAACTGCTAATAACTCTATTATTGTAAAACCTAATTTATTTATTTTTTTCATATTATTCACCACTAAAAGTATAACATTATTTTATTAAAAAAAAAAGCCCATAGCAATATCTATTATTTAACATAGACTATTATGAAAGGAGATATAACTATGTATTATTATCCTAACTATAATTTACGTTATAATAGATATCAATCTGATAAAAGGCTTTTTCCGGGAGGGTTTCTAGTACCATTTGGACTTGGACTCTTAGCAGCACCGCTTGTTTATCGTCCTAGACCTAATTACTACTATTATCAACAACCATATTATTATGGACCATATTATTATTAAAGCAAGATTAAACTATTAGTCTTGCTTTTTTTCAAAGTATTTCTTTACTTCTTTTGTATCAAGTATTTTAAAGTTATCTTTTAATTGATAATTTATCATTACTGTCTTATATACCATTGTATTTAATTCATTAACATTATCTTTAAATAAATCAATTACTGATAATTTAACAATATTTACTACTTCTTTTTCTTTTTCAATAATTAATTTTGAAATATAATCAGTTATTCTATTAGATACAAAATACTTTTTATTTAAAATTGCTTTTTTATATCTCATAAATTGTTTCTCAAAACTATACTCAAAATCACATATTTTATATATTATATCATTATACTTTTCTATTGTTTTATCAGCATCTTTTTTATTGTATTCTACTATTGAAGTCATTTTTACTAATGTATTTAATGACTTATCAAATAAAGTATTATTAAAGCTTACTAAATAATTATTTAATATGCTTAACTCTATTTGTTTATCTTTTGTAGGTTTACTCTTTTGTAATTCTAATATTCTATTATGCATGTCTTTTAAAAGGTTATCAATCTTTTGACAATTTGTTTTTAATGTTTTATTACTTGTAATAAATGCATAATTTTGTAATTTTTCTTTTGAGTATTCTTTTATAACTATATCATTCTTATTTATAACATTTTCTTTTAATTCAAGCGATTCTTTTATAAATGAATTAAAATAGTTTTCAAATAATGAAATTGATTCATCTTTAAAATCATCATTTATTGATTTTATATTATCTACTAATATTTTTTTATTTTGTTTAACACTATTTTTAATTAAATTATATAAAGATACATTATTTTTTAATTCATATGATATAGAAATTCGATATAAAAATAAATCAAATGTATCATCTATTTTAGAAATATAATCTTTATTAAAAGTATTTATATTTTTTATTTCTGTTTTATAATCATTTATTATATTGCTTGAAGTTTTAGAATCAAATATTGGAAAACTAGTAGAAAACATAGATATATCTCTTGTAGACTTCAATAATTTTTTTATAGTTTTATATGTTTGATTTGTAATTGTACTTGTAATTGTTTCTAAAAATTTGATTAAACTTATATTTAATTCTTCTTTTAGTTCTCTTGTTTCTCTTTTATTCATTGCATCTTCTACTTGATCTAAGGTATTAGAATAAAAGTTATTGATAACAATTTCAGTTTGTTTATCACATTTTTTGTTTAGTTCTATTAATTTTTTGTCTAGTTCGTTAAAATAATCATCAAATAATTCTTTTATTGCCATATAACAAACCTCCTTATTATCTTATATATTTATTTTATAATGTTTTCTTTTATACCACAACAGAAGTATTTTTATAAATACTTTTTTTTGCATAATTTTACATAAAAAGTGTAAATAAGACATTTGTCGATATTTATTTACAAAAAAGATTCTATATTGTATAATTAATTAAGAATAAGGAGGAGTACATGGATAATAAAAATATCGATGATTTGGAAAATTTTATTAAAAGTAATTATAATAAAAATAAACTTCACCCAATTAAAAGAAAAAGAACTATTGTTATCTTAATAAATATTCTTTCTATTTCTTGTTTAGTGGCTGGTGGTTTTGGATTGAAAAGTATTACCGAATATAATAAAGAAGTAAAAGATACTTCTAATTTGCAAAATAAGCTTGTTAATCTTTCTCCAATTATTATAAAAGTTGAAAATGAAAATAATATCAAAGAAACAAATGATGTTTCAATAAATTTTGATAAACTTATTGCTACTAATAGTGATACAATAGGATGGTTAAAAGTAAATAATACTAATGTTAATATTCCTATTGTTCAAGCAAAAGATAATAATTATTATTTAAAATATAATTTTGAAAAGAAAAAAAGTACTTTAGGGTGGGTTTTTGCAGATTATAGAAATGATTTTGAAAATTTAGATAGAAATACTGTTATATATGGTCATACTTATAATGGGACATTAATGTTTAGTACTTTAAATAAGACATTAAATAAAAGTTGGTTGAATAATAAAGATAATCATATAATTGAATTTAGTACTTTAAATAAACAAATGAAATGGCAAATTTATAGTATTTATACTATAAGTAAAACTAATGATTATATTGAAACTAAGTTTAAAAATGTAAATGGTTTCATTGATTTTATTAACTTATCAAAAGAAAGAAGTATTTATAATTTTAATACCGATGTTCTTGAAACAGATAAGATACTTACTCTTTCTACTTGCTATATGAGTAGTAGAAATAGATTAGTTATACATGCTAAATTAATTACTGAATAAAAAAGATGAATAATTCATCTTTTTAATTGAGTTTTTTTAAGTTTTCTAATATCATTTGATAATCATTAAATCTTTTTTCAATCTTTCCATTTATTAAAATAATATCATTTCTTTTTAAGTCTAGTTTTTTATATTCTTCATATTTTGTAGGAAACATTGTAATACTTATACTTCCTGTAGAATCAGATCCATTTATAAAAGCCATAGTTTCATTATTTTTAGTTTTTATTTCTTTTATTTTATCAATATTTATAATTAAACTTATTTTAGAATTTAAATAATTTTTTATATCTGAATTATTTATAATATTATTATATAAAACTTTATATTTTTCTGTTTTATGACTTGTTAAATAAAAACCAAATAGTTCTTTTTCATGTTCTAAAATATTATCTATATCATTTTCATAAATACTTATTTCAGGTTTTTGAATAGTATTTTCTTGTAAATCATTGCTTAAATCAATATAATTAGTAATCTTTTCTAAATTATTAATTAATGTTGTTATATTATAGCCCAAGTTATCAAAACAATGGGCATATATTAAGGACTCAATAACTTTAACATTATTAGTTTTTGTATATATTCTTTTTAAGAAATCAAATATATCTTTATAATCTATGGTTCTTTCTTCAATAATAGATGTTCCTATTACCCCTCCAATATTTCTTATAGAAGACAATGGAAGAACAACACCTTTATCTGTTACTTCATATTTATTATAATTACTTTTATTTATATCAGGTGGTAAGATCTTTACACCTAATTTTTTTAATTCTTTTAAATATTCATCAGTTTTTATTTCACTGCCAATTACTCCTTTTAATAAATTACTATAAAAGTATTTTGGATAATAAGCTTTTAAATAAGCCATTTTATATGAAATTAAAGAATATGAAATAGAGTGGCTTTTATTAAATCCATAATTAGCAAATTTTAATATTAAATCATATACTTCTTTACTTTCTTCTTTTGTATATCCATTATTTATTGAATTAGAAATGAACTTTTCTTCTTCTTGCTTTAATAAATCTAATTTTTTCTTGCTCATAGCTCTTCTTAATATATCTGCTTCTCCAAGAGTATAATTAGCCATAATATTAGCAATTTTCATAATTTGTTCTTGATAAATAATAATTCCATATGTGCTTTCTAATATATCCTTTAATGATTCATTTATATAAGTTACTTTTTCCTCTTTATTTATTCTTTTAACAAAACTTGGAATACTTGCTGCTGGTCCAGGACGATATAAAGCAATAGCAGAACAAATATCTAAAAAGTTATTAGGCTTTAAATCAATTAAGAATCTTTTCATTCCTTCACTTTCAAATTGAAAAATTCCAACAGTATCCCCTTTTCTAAATATATTCATTGCTTTTATATCATCAAGTGGTATTTTATTAAAATCAATATTTATTTTTTCTTTTGTTTTTAATTCATTTAAAATATCTTTTATAATAGTTAGATTCTTTAATCCCAAAAAATCCATTTTTATTAATCCCAGTTCTTCTAAATATTCCATAGAATACTCTGTTAAATAAATATTATTGTTTTTTATTATTGGTACAACTTCATCAAGTTCTTTATAACTCATTACTATTCCTGCAGCATGAATACTTGTATGTCTTTTGTTATTTTCAATTAAAGAAACAATATTATATAACACTTTTAATTTATCATCATCATCTATAAAATTAGATACTTCTATACTTCTTTTTTTTAGTTCTTTTAATGATTCATTTATATTAAGTTTTTTACATAAATAATCAATATCTTTTAAATTAATATTTAATACACGCCCGACATCCCTAATTGCTTGTTTTGCCTTTAATGTTCCAAATGTTATTATTCCTCCAACATTTTTTATTCCATATTTATTTATTACATATTCAATTACTTTATCCCTATCTGCATCTGGAAAGTCAGTATCTATATCAGGCATTGTTATTCTTTCAGGATTTAAAAATCTTTCAAATAGTAAATCATATTTAATTGGATCTACATCTGTTATTCCAAGAGAATAGCACACTAAAGAGCCTGCAGCAGATCCTCTTCCCGGTCCTACTAATATATTGTTTTTTTTAGCATATTTTATATAATCATATACTACTAAGAAATAATCTTCAAAATGCATATTAATAATTACATCTAATTCATAGTCTAATCTATCTTTATATTGTTTACTAACAACATTATTTAATCTTCTTAATAATCCCTTATTTGAAAGTTCAACTAAATACTTTTTAGAATCTTCTGTTGTATATTTGGGCATATATATTTCTTTTTTGAATTTAATATCGCACATATCACTTACTTTTAAAGTATTATTAATTGCCTCTATTTTTACTAGTTCAGATACTTCTTCATATGTTTTTAAATAATTATCTTTGTAAGTAAATTCAATTCCATCACTAATAGTCTTGCCATCTCTTATCATAAATACATATGGTAAATATTTATATTGATATTTTTCTAAATATAAAGTTTTATTTATATATATTAAATTCTTTGTTAGTTTTAATTTTTCTTTTTCTTCTTCTTTATTTGCTACACCAATAAAAATATCAGAATATATTTTATTTAATTCTAAATATATATTGTCAAAACAAATACATATTAAATTATTATTGTATTTTTTTAATAAATCTAATGTTAGTTCTTGTTCATTTTTAATAGTTTCAAGTTTTATTAAATTATAATAACCATTTAAATTTTTTGCATATAATAAAATTGTATTATTATTAAAACTTATTTCTAATCCTATAACTGGTTTTATATCATTTTTTTCACATTTTCTTATAAATTCCATTGTTCCAAATAAATTATTATCAACAATTGCTAATGAGGTAAAATTATTTTTTTTGGCATATAAGACTAAATCATCTATTTTAATTAAACTAGATAACAGACTATAATCAGTTTTAATATAAAGTGGATTATACATAATTATTACCTCCTCTATATTCATTTTAACACAAAATAGTATTGATACCAATAGTTTTAATAGTATAACAAAATAAAAGTTTATTTTAAGAATACATTAAAAGTTATAAAGAAAGTTAAGAATTAATAGATTATATTTTTTGAAAAAGAAAGCAATATTTTTAATAAAAGCAATGGAAATAATTGACTTTATACTTATTTTATGTTAAATTTATAATGCTTGAAAAAAAGGAGGACTTAAAATATGGCTAAGAACTTATCAAATAGAACTGCTAATATTAAAAATTTACGTTCAAAAGCGTTAAATAGTACAAAAAAGAAACAAGGTTTAAATTTACAAGTTGTTAAATTAGATAACGGATCAAAAGTTAGAGTTTCTACAAAAGAATTAAGAACTATGAAAAAAGCTGCATAATTATGTAGCTTTTATTTTGTCTATATTATTTAAATCATTTAATACATAAGAGGAACTAACAACTATATCAGCATTTTCTATGTATTGAAGAGATTCTTCATTTACGCCACCATCAACACTAATCTTTGTTAGTAAATTTCTTGTTTTAATTTCTTGTTTTAAATTATCTATTTTAGTAGCAGTTGCTTTTATAAAAGATTGTCCTGAATATCCTGGTTCTACACTCATAATTAATACTAAGTTTATTTTATCTAATAAATCATATATTTTTTCAACATCAGTACTAGGATTTATAGCAATTCCTACTTTAAAACCTAGTTCTTTTATTTTATTTAAATATACTTCATAGTTTTTTATTTCATAATGAATTGTTACATAACTAACATTATATAATGCCATTGCTTTTAAATACTCTGTTGGATCTTTTACCATTAAGTGAATATCTATTTTTTTATTTATTTTTGATAAAACATTTTTCAATTCCTTAGGAGTAATAAATTTATTATCTACAAATTTACCATCCATAACATCTAAATGAATATAATCTGTATTGCTGTTATTTAATATTTCAATATTTTTAAATTTATCTTCTTTTGATAAAATACTTGCTGATACTTCTTTCATAACATCACCTTTTTCTTATAATTATTGATTTATAATATTGTTTCTGAAAATTGGTTATTTCTTTAATCAGATATTCTTTACTATTTTCCTGTCTTTATGAATTTAATATAATTATCATATCTAGATTTTAATATTTTGCTACTTTCTACTTTTTCTTTTATTACACATTCTTTTTCATTATCATGTAAACAGTTTTTATATAAGCATTCATATTTATTAAATTCAATAAAACAATCTCTTATTTGTTCTTTTGTATAGATACTCAAATCTATATCACTAAAACCTGGTGTATCCAACACTTTGCCTTTGTACATTTCTATCAAAGAAACGAATCTTGTTGTATGCTTTCCTCTGCCTAGTGCTTCACTAATTTCATTTGTTTCAAAGTTAAGTGTTTTATTTAATTTATTCATCAAGCTACTTTTACCTGCTCCTGTTTGACCTGTAAAAACAGTAGTTTTATTTTTAAAAATCTTTTTTATTTTGTTTAACTCACTATTATATATAATAGTAAACCCTATTTTTCTATAATAAGTAATAATCTTTTTTAAATCTTTATACTCTTTTGATGATAATAAATCTTTTTTTGTTAAGCATATAATTGGTTTTATTTTATTGATCAAACATACTATTAATAACTTATCTAATAAATTAGTAGAAAAATCAGGATGCTTTAAACTTGTCACAATAAATGCTTGATCAATATTTGAAACATTTGGTCTTATTAAACTATTTTTTCTAAGTTCCACTTCCAAAATATAATTATTTTCTATATCAAAGAAAACATAATCACCTACTTGTGGTGTTATGTTTTCATTTCTGAACTTACCTCTGCTTTTACAAACATAGACTTTATTTTCAGATGAAACAAAATAATCATTACTTAAAATTTTAATTATTTGTCCCTTTATTTTATTCATTTGTTTCCCCTTCAGTTGGTGTTTCTGATTCTTCATTCTTTGGTTCTTCTTGTACTACTGGCTTTTTTGCTACTGTTATTTTTAATGTAGCGCCGGATACAATAATTGAATCTGTTCCTCTACTTTGACCCATAATTGTTCCTTCAGCGTATGTAGATGTTTCTTGATAAGATATTTCTAATACTATTCCCTTTTCTTTTGCCCAAGTTTGTGTTTTAGAAACTGTCCAACCTGCTGCAACAATATCAGGATACTTTTCTAATACTTTTGGTATATATATAGTAATTTCATCACCTGCTACTAATTTACTATCAGGATCAACACTTTGACCAATTATTTCTTGTTCGTCATATTCTTTCGTTTTTGAAGCTTCCACTTCTTTTTCTTCAACTGAAACTTTTATTTTATATAACTCTTCTAATCTGGTTTTTACTTCAATATAATTCTTGCCAGTTAAGTCTTCAACAATATAAGATACTTCACCAGATGAAACAACAACAATTATAGTAGCTCCTTCTTTTCTTGTAGCTCCTGCACTTGGTTCTGTTCTTATTACTTTTCCTTCCTCTATTTCAGAAGAAGATTCTTTCTTTATTTCTGCATAAAATTTTAGTTTTTCTAATGTTTCTTCTGCCTCAGATATAGATTTATTTTCTAAATTAGGAACTTTTGCATCCTTAACCTCTGTTAACAAAGGCATTACAAAGAATACTACTGCTAAAATAGAAATTAGAGCTATTAATATTCCTCCAAAAATAAGAATTTTCTTATTTTTTTCATCACCATCATCTTTTATTTGACTAATAATACTATTATCAACATTATTACCATTGTCAGTAATTGCAAGTTCATCAGAAATACCTTCTGAGTATTTTAAAATCTTTTTAGGTTCATTTAATCTTTCTTTATTTAAACAAGTTAATAAATCTTCATGCATTTCATTTGCATTAGCATATCTGTTTTTTTGATTTTTAGCAGTTGCTGTAACAATAATATTTTCAATACTTTGTGGTAAATTAGGTATTTCTTGTTTTATATCAGGAATTGGTTCTTTTAAATGTTTTAACGCTATTTCTACTGCATTATCACCTCTAAATGGAAGATTTCCTGTTAATAGTTCATACATCATTATTCCTAATGAATAAACATCACTTTTTAATGTTGATCCTTTTCCATTTGCTTGTTCTGGTGGAAAATAATGAACTGATCCCATAGCAGAGTTTGTTTGAGTAAGTTGCGTTGCATTTAATGCCATTGCAATACCAAAATCTGTTATTTTAATTCCACCATCATCCATAATTAATATATTTTGTGGTTTTAAATCACGGTGGATAATCATACTATCGTGTGCTACTCCCATAGCACTAGTAATTTGTAACATTATATCTACTACTTCATGTACTGTTAAATTACCTCGTTTTTTTAGTAACTGTTTTAAGTTTTTTCCTTCTATATATTCCATTACAATAAAATAATTACCATCATCTTCACCAACATCATATATTTCAACAATATTTGGATGTGCTAATGAAGAAGCAGATAATGCTTCTCTTTGAAATCTTCTAACAAATTTTTCATCATTTGCTAAATCACCACGCAATACTTTTATAGCTACATTTCTATTTAGAATTGGATCTTTTGCTAAATAAACATTAGCCATACCACCTTCACCAATAGTTTGTAGTATTTCATAACGATCATTAATCTTTTGCCCCTTTACAATCATTATTCTTCACTTCCTTCAATTAAACTTAGATAAGCAACTGAAATATTATCATGTCCACCTCTACTATTTGCTTTTTTAATTAGCTTTTCAGCCTTTTCTTCCATCGTTAAATCACTGTTTAATGTCTTTTCAATATGTTCTTCACTTAACATATTAGTTAAGCCATCAGAACATAGCATTATTTCTTCAATTTCCATACTGCAATCAAAAATATCTATATCAATTGGATCATTAATTCCAAGTGCATTCATTAATATATTCTTTTTAGGATGATTTCTTGCTTCTTCTTCAGTAAGTTCCCCAGCAGTAATTAATAAATTTACCAAAGTATGATCGTGAGTAACTTTATGTAATTTAGAATCTTTAACTACAAACCCAGATGAATCTCCAATATTACCAAATAAAATATATTCTTTTGTAATAATAGCAAGAACTAGAGTTGTTCCCATTCCCTTACTTTCTTCATGTTCTTCTGTATATTTAAATATTAAACTATTTATTTCATTAACTCCAAGTTTAAGCCATTCAACGGCATCAATTTTACTCATTTTAGAAAAACTTTCATTAAATCTTTTTCCTAAATAACTAATTGCAATGCTTGAGGCAACTTCTCCAGCACTATGTCCGCCCATACCATCTGCTACGGCCATTAAATAATTTCCTTCATAATTTTTTACAATGATTACACTATCCTCATTGTGATCTCTAACTAAACCTGTATCTGTTAAATAAACTGAATTCATATTATGCCTCCTTATTTGATCTTAATTGTCCACATGCTGCAGAAATATTAGAACCAAATTCTCTTCTAACCGTCACATTTATCTTTCCTTTTTTAAGTATATCATAAAATTCCATTATTTTATCATTTTTAGTTCTTTTTAATGTAAAATTACTACTTTCATTATATGGAATTAAATTAACATAACAATTCATTCCTCTTATTAAATTAATTAACTCATTAGCTTCTTTTTCACTATCATTTATTCCTTCTAGCATAATATATTCAAAAGTTACCCTTCTATTTGTTTTCTTAATATATAGTTTTAATTCTTCAATTAAATTTTCTAATGGATAAACTTTATTAATTGGCATAATTTTGTTTCTTAATTCATTATTTGGTGCATGTAAGCTTATAGCTAAATTAACTTGAAACTCTTCATTAGAAAATTCTTTTATTTTAGGTATTATTCCACAAGTTGAAACTGTAATATGTCTACTACCTATATTTATACCCTTTTGATCATTTATTATTTTAATAAAATTAATTATATTTTCATAATTATCAAATGGTTCCCCAATGCCCATAATAACTATATGAGAAATTCTTTCTTTTATTAGTTCTTCTATCATTAGTATTTGTAAAACGATTTCATAACTATACAAATTTCTAACTTTTTTTAATCGTCCACTTTCACAAAAGATACATCCCATATTACATCCTACTTCACTTGATACACATAAACTTAATCCATAATCATGTCTCATTAATACAGATTCAATATAATTATTATCATTTAGTTTAAATAAATATTTGTTTACATCCTTGTCTTGTTCTTCTTTTACTATTTCTATTTTTTTTACTTCAAAATCAGTATTTAGTTTATTAATTAGTTCTTTACTTAAATTAGTCATTTCTTCAAATTTATTAACTCTTTTAACATATAAAAAATCAAATATTTGACTAGCACGATATTTTTTTTCATTTATATTTATAAGGTATTTTTCTAATTCTTGATATGTTAAATCATATATATTTTTCATAATAATTCTCCTACATATATTATAATTGATATTTATAAATAAATAAATAAAAAAAGAATAGATTTTTAATTACCTATTCTATGGTGTATTTGTTTAGTAAATGATGTTATATTACTAAAACTATATCCTCTATCTAATCCATATTCAATAATACATTTTAATGCTTCATATGTGCCATTATTTCCAGAAAAGTCATGCATTAAAATTATATTTGTTCCACTTGATAAATATGTTTTTGCAGCATTACATATTTTTGTAGAGTTTTGATGAGAACTATCACCAGTTCCAACATTCCAATCTTGATAAATATATCCTTTTTCTGTCACTTGTTTTGTTAATCTTGTCATAATTCCTTTATTATAATTTCTACTTACAGTATTTGAACTTCCTCCTGGGAATCTAATTATTTTTGATGAAGTTCCTGTTATTTTTATAACTTTATTTTCAATATTTGCTAAGTCATTAAAATAAGCAGTTTCATTGGCATATATTTTGCTATAATTATGTGATGAAGTATGTAATCCAATTGTATGTCCTTCGTTATAAGCTCTTTTAATTAAATAATCAGTATTACTATTTCTATTTATTACAAAAAATGTTGCTTTTATATTATGCTTTTTTAATAAGTCTAAAATTTTTGGTGTTATATCTAAACTTGGTCCATCATCAAATGTTAAATAGATTGTTGACCCAATATACATCTTTTTTTCTGTAACTATAACGGTTTTAGTTTTTTCTGCTTTATTATTAGAAGAATCAACAACAGTATATTTTATTTGATAAGTACCTATTTTATTTTTATCTACATTACTTGTTCTTTCTATTTTGCTTGTTATATCTCCATCACAATTATCAATAGCATTGTATGTTTCAATAAAATCTTTCCCTTTATTTATAGAAACTTTATCAGTATTTAGTGTTATTACTGGTGGTGTTTTATCCCCATATAAAAGTTCTCTTTCTTTTATTGCTTTATTTTTTGATGCATCTTCTACTTCATATATTATTTTATTGTCTAATACTTCTACTTTAACTTTTTTTGTTAAATCAGTATCATAATTATCTGTTACTTCATATCCTTCTTCTTTGTATTTAGTATTTTTACAAACATAAGTAGTTTCATCACCTTTTAAAGTAATGACTGGGGCAACATCATCAATAACATTTACTATTCTAATTTTCTTTTGATTATTATATTCATATATAACTTCATAAGTACCTATTTTTTTATTATTAATATTGTTTACTACTTTTGTTAAGTAAGCATCATTTTTTTTATAATATTTTATTTGATATCCTACTTCTTTATATTCTTCATTTAAAGATATATTTATTTCTTTTTTACCATTTATTTTTAAAGTAGGTTTATTTATAAATATATAAAACACTGCTAGAAACAAAATAAATATAAATAGAATTATCATATAAATAGTCATAATTAGTTTTTTATTAATCATACACAACACCATTTATATTTTAACACATTTTTTAAATTATTTACTTATTTTGATAAGATAATTTAATTATTTCATAAAGTTCAATATGTTTATCATTAAAATTATTATTAATGCTTTCTATTAGTTTTTTAAAAACTGTTTCTTTGTCATTAATTATCTTTCCATAATATTCATAAAAATAATAATTTAATTTATCTACTTTATTTTCTTTATATAGAATATTTATTTCTTGTTCTAATTCTATTTTTATTTCTTGTTCTTTTCTTGTTAATGTATTACTTTGGTTTTGCTTTTCATTTTTTATTACATTATAGTTAATTTCTTGTTCTTTAATTCTACTTGAAAAATCTAATATTTCTTGTTCTTCATCTAATAGTAATCTTGATATTAAATCTATTTTATTTTCTTCGTTAAATAATACTCCAATAACTATTTTATTATCACAAAATAGTGTTATATTTTTATAATTTTCTATATCAATATTCTCATTAAAATCTGTTTTATATTTAATTTTATCTATTAGTTCGTTTGATACTTTTATTTCTTTGTTTAAAATATGTTTTATAGTTTTACTATTAATTTTAAATAGTGGTATTTTTCTTATATATTTTATGTTGTCATTTTCTTCCCATTCAAAGAATTCTATTAATTTTTCATTTAAGTTAAGTATTATATCATATATATATATCATTTTTATGCTCCTTCAAAAATAGTATATACAAAAAAATATGTTTTTATTTATTGAAAATTGTATTATAATTATTAATAGAAGAAAATGGAGGATGTTTATGAATTTTATTGAAACAATAAAATATGTAGTTTTAGGAGCAATACAAGGTTTTACGGAACCAATACCAATATCATCAAGTGGACATTTAGTTATATTTAAAAAATTATTTAATATGAATGCTCTTGGAGATTTAAATTTTGAAATAATTGTTAATTTTGGTTCATTACTAGCAATTATATTTATTTTTAGAAAGAAAATTGTTAAATTGATTAAAGAATTTTTCTTATATTTAAAGACAAAAGAAGAAAAATATAAAGTTAGTTATAAGTATTGTTGGTTAATTGTTATTGGAACAATTCCTGCAGGTATTCTTGGTTTTATATTTAAAGATAAAATTGAAGCTATATCTAGTAATGTAAAATATATTGGGATTGCTTTATTAGTAACAGCTTTAGCACTTTTCTTAGTAAGAAAAATAAATGGTAAAAGAAAAGAAAAAGATATGAAATATAAAGATGGTCTTTTAATTGGATTATTTCAATCAGTTGCTCTTCTTCCTGGAATAAGTAGAAGTGGTTCTACAATTGTAGGAGGATTATTTAGAGATTTAGACAAGGAAACTGCTTTTGATTATTCATTTATGTTATATATTCCAATTAGTTGTGCTACAATGCTTCTTGGTGTTAGTGATTTTATTAAAACTCCAAATATAAGTACTTATATTCTTCCTTATTTTTTAGGAATGATTGTTAGTATGATTGCTACATATTTTTCATTAAAGTTATTTAAAAATATTGTAAAAAATAATAAATTAATATACTTTGTAGTCTATTGTTTAATAGTTGGTACATTAGTAATATTATTTCTATAAAAAAAGACATTAAATTGTCTTTTTTTTATTTTCTATATAATCTTCAAGTAACATGTTTAATCCTTCAATACCGCAATCTGGAATAAAGAATTCTGCATTTATATCAGGAAATCTTTTTTCAATTGAATTTTGTACTATTTTTGTTCCAAGTTGGCTATCATCAGCAAAGAAAACATTAGTTATATCATCTCTTGAATTTAATACCGATCTAATTTGTTCTTCTTTAGTTTTAAATGTATCAGTTACATTTCCTTTTGGATCTATTGCTTTTTCACCACAATAACATGTTCCAAGTTTAATTTCTTCATATTCTAAATATGGTAATATTTCCATCATTTGTTTTTTTACATAATTAACATCATCACTAGATACTAAACAAAATTCAAGTTGATCAAGTTTATCGTTTTTAGTAATTATACTTAAATTTGTTACTAATTCTTGAAGATTTTTTTTTCGTTCTGTTTCACTAATATTATTATCGTTAGTAATAGTTCCTCTAATATCGCAAAAAAATATTCCATTATTCATTATTATTACCTATAAAAAGAATAGCACAATTTTCATTTATTTTTCAATAAAAATTGTAAATTTTATATAATAATGTTAATATATATTTAGAAAGGAGTGTTTTATATGTATAATTACGGAAGCAATTACAATTATGCAAGTGCTGCTGCTACAGGAGTTGGTACATTAGTATGGACAATCTTAGCAGTGATTTTTGCAATAGTAGGAGGTATTTTAGTTTATATTTTATTCTTAAATCCTAAAAAAGATATGAAATTAAATAAGTTTCTTACATGGTTAAAGGATTTCTTAAGTTTCAAAACAATGATACTTGAAACTATCTTAAAAGTATTATATTTGATTCTTACTATATTTATAATTCTTTATTCATTTGCATTAATTGGTGTAAGTTTCATCTTATTCTTATTAGTACTAATACTTGGACCAATTGTAGTAAGAATTATCTATGAAGGAGCTTTAATCGTTTTAATGATTTGGAAAAACACAAAAGAAATTAATGATAAAACAAAAAAATAATTCAATTTGAATTATTTTTTTATCCATAAAAATTCTTATTTTTTTTAGTTATCTTTCGAATTATTAAAGCAGTTATTATTAAACAAATTAATGATATTCCAACTATTCTAATAATTTTTTGATTATTTTTCCAATAAGTAGATATATCATCATTTTTTAATATTTCTATTGTATATATTCTGTTATTGTTATTTGAATTAGAAACTATTATGGAAACAATACTACCATTATGTAAGTTTTCATTTCCCTGAATAGTAATATTTGACTCTGATGAATTGGCTTCTGCATTAATAATTAAATCATCTAAATTATTTACTTTTAAAACATAATTTAGAACATCTTTATTAAAACTAAGGTCATATCCTAAAACTTCCAATTTACTTAAATAATTATCACTAGTAGACCCAGTAGAATTGCTTTGAATTACATTAATTATATATTTTCTACTTGCTCCATCATTTGAAGTAACATTAATTTCAAAAGTATTTGTTCCTATGCTTAAATTTTTATTACCAGTAATTTTATAGGTACTTAATGATGATTCTGTTTCAACATCAAAAGTCATTGTAGTAACTGAGTTAGAAACATTTATGTTATATGAAAATGTGTTTTTATTAAAATTAATAGTTCCAGTACTTGGAATTATTTTTTTTAAATATGTGTTAGATATATTTGATGTAGCCCTATTTATTTTAAACTTATATTCCCTTGTTGTCCCACCTTCACTGGTAACTATTAAGGAAATGAAATTTTTATTGGCAATAGAAATGTTTCCTGTGCCAAGAACTTTAGATAAACTACTAGAAGTTGTAGCACTAACATTTAATGATGTTATATTTGAATCTACATTTAGGGTATAATTTGTATTATTATAATTAAAAGCTGGAGATAGTGTTCCACTAGAAAATGTAACATTTTTTAAATATGTATTTGATTCTTGTAAAGTTACTGGCATATATATATTTTCAGCAATTTCTCCATTATTGTTTTTAATATTTTTATATGTAAGATTGCCACTTCCTGAAATGCTTTTTACTTTAAGAACAGTAGTTAAATCCCCGGTTTCATTATCTTGATATTTCTTTGTCAAAGTTATATTACTCAAGTCATTATAATTTCCTTCCCAAGATTTTGAAGTTTCATTAGAAACAATATCATAAACGTTTTTATCATAATCTAGTGTAAAAGAAACACCATCATAAATATTTGCAAACATAATTGTTATTGTCACTGTATCTCCTACTTTTAAACTGCCTGAATTGGATTTTTCAATATTAAATCCTGGAACAAAATTAGTTGCATAAACTGGACTGATTAATACAATTAATGATATTAATAATAATATTATATATTTTTTCATAGATACCTCCTTAATTACTGCCAAGCATAAGACGTTGTCGTTGCATAATGACAAGTTGATCTATGCTGATTAATAGCACTGCCTGATTTTACATATTCTGTTAAATTCTTACCACTTGTAATAATATAATATGTTGGAGAAGAACCTGAAGGATATCCACCAGATGTCCAAGTATACCCATTTGATGTACAGACCCCACTTGTATAATACGAACCACCGCTTCCTCCATTAATACTATCCCAATATTGCGTTGTTATAGTTGTATTAGCAGTACACCTTTTTGTGACTCCATCACATGTATCAGTTTGATTAACTTGAGATGCTAAACAAGTTCCACTTTTTACAGTACAGCATGAACTAGATGTTGCCGTTGCTTTTTCACTAATATTTGATTTATTTCCAACATTGTCTTCAGTATATGAATATGCATAATATGTTGTTCCACATGTTGGACTAAATGTATTTACTTCGGACCAACCAGAACTTGATTTTGTTGGTACCGTAGAATTTGTAGATAAATAATAATATGTTTTAGCAATACCACTTTCATTATCAGTAGAACCACTTGAAGTAATTGTCCCACTTATATTAATTGTTGTAGTAGGTGTCGTTGGCTTTGTTTTATCAATCAAAAATTCTTTTATACTACATAGTTTTGTACTTCCATTAACGTAATGTATAGTAACATCATTTAATACTTTTGTTTCAGTAACTGTATAAATTCCCTGATTGTTAGCCATAGTAATATTATTATTTTCAATTGAAATACTATTTATTGGCATATCATATGAATCACTTATTACTAAAGCAACATCGCCAGCAGTCCAATTACCAGATATATAGCCATTGGTATCTATTACACAATTTTTTTCACAAGTACTACTTACATAATTTTCACATTTTAAGCAAGCATTATAATTATAATAAGAATTACTATTTTTTACATTAACATAACTACTTGTACATTGCCCACCTTCAGCATCAACAAAGTCATTAGTTACATAATTTTCTTTTTCAAGAGTTATTAATGTTACACTTGTATTAGTTATTTTTTCTCCATTTGAATCAAATTGTCCTCTAGGCAATAAATCATTATTTTCAATATAATAATTTTTTGATATTAATATTAATTCTTTTTCAAGATTATCATAATAATCTTGTTTGCCTTTTTTTAAAAGTGCTGTTATTGAAGGCATAATTAAAATTATTAATATTCCAAAAATTACTACAACTGCTACTAATTCTATTAAAGTAAATCCTTTTTTATTATATTCTTTTCGCTTTATCATAATTTATCACTCCTTATCCTAACATAAGTATAACAAAAAAATAATTCAAATTGAATTATTTTTTTATTTTTCATTTGGATTATGTAAAATAATCATTCCGTCTGATAGTTCTTCTAAAGCCCTACCAATATTCTTTTTAGAAACATATTCACTTGCTTTTTTTTGTATATAACCATTTTGCGTAATTTCATGGCTTCTTTGAGCAGCAATATGAACTAGGCGATATTTGGAATCTACAAGATTTAATAATTTATCAATAGATGGATATATCATTTGTATCACACTCCCTACTATAAGGGTAAAACATTTACTTAATATTTACAAGTCATTTGACAAAAATAGACATTATTCAACAAGTTTCCTTAATCCATTTAAGATTTCTACCATAGCCCAAGTATCTTGTTTACAATATTCTGTTAAATTATTTCTTGTCTTATCAAGTTGTTCTTTTGTCATTGAATCATACTTTGAATATTCTACTAAAGCTTCTGTACCATTTTGTACTTCTAAATCACTATATTTTAAATTTGAAAATAATGGTAAAGTTTTCTTTATGGAATAACTTCCGCTTTGTTTAGAATTATAATAATTGATTTCATCTTTTGTATCATCAAATCCTAATGAAGCAGCAATATCTTTGTTATTTTTTATTATATACAATAAATCATACCCCATATTATAAATACCTAGTAAATGAGATTTATATTGCGGAAATATTTCTGCTAATTCTTTTATTCTACCTTTTTCAAAAGAAACATTTTGTGCTAACATAATTCCTTTATCTATTTTAATATTATTTACTAATGCTTTTACTAATTCTTCTCTTTCATCACTAGAACTTTTTGCCAAAAAGACAAAATTATCTTTGTCTTTATCACATATTCCTGGCTCTTTTTCAATATGTAATGAAAATTCAAAACAAGATTGTGAATAAGGCTTTTCGCCTCTAAATCTAGGCATTGGACAAGGAAAAGATTCAAAATCTAAATGATAAATTGGATATTCTATATCATTTAAAAATGCCTTTATTTTTTCTTTATTTACAAAAATCTTATTATTATCATAACAATCTCTTTGAATAATATGATTTTTATTAGTTAACCATTCATAAGGAATATCATCCATTTTATAATAGCCATTGTTTATAAGATCATACTTATCATATGTATTTCCCTCTAAATCTTTAAAGCCACGAAAATTTAAATAATTATAACTTGTATTATAAGTTGGAAGCTTTTTAAAACATATTGGTTTATATATACATTCTGTATTCTTTTTTAAATTACAATATACTCCCACATGGCATTCATTTTTATTTTGATTTAATAAATTTCTTTCTAAGTTTGTTCTTTCAATATCTATTACATTTTGCATTTCTTTTGTAATATCATTAAAATCAAAGATAGAAATAATTTCTTCTTCATCTATTGTTCTATATACTCTTTTATTATTTTCCATATAGCCATCATAAACATAATTAGCATTTAATACTGCTAGATAGTAATTAACTTTTTTATTAATATTATGTTCTTTAAAATCATTTTCAATAATATACCTTTGTACTGCTAAATCGTATATATATTTTCCTTCATCAGAGAAACGATTTTTCAGTTTATTTATTTTTGTTTCATACACTTTTTGTAAATTATCATCAATGCAATGACTTACATGATAAATATTGTTTTTTTTAAGAAAAAGAGGAAACTTTTCTTGACCAGCTTTTCCATATTCAAGTCCTAAATACTTATTAGAAGTTGTTGCTTTTACTTCAATTATATTTATACAGTCTTCTTGTTCATTATAAATATCTACATAACAAAGATAATTTATACCATTTTTAGAAAAATCAAATGATTCTTGTTTATAAGTATCTAAACTATATGTACTTTTGCCACAAAAAAACTTATCTACAATTCGTCCCGCTTCAATTTCAACTTCTTTATAATATTCCATCATTGCTTGAAGTTGAATATCTGTTTTTTTAGTTAAATCAACTTCTTCATTATCTTCATTAACTTCAAATAATTGTCCTAAAATTTCATTTATTTGTTCATCTTGTTCTTCTTGTTTATATTCTTCAAGAGTCATTTTTGATGTTAATTTATCTTTTTTTATTTCATCTAATGCTACATATCTAGGACATCTAGTATAGTTTATAAAATTTGTTTTAGTTATTGCCATATTACACCTACTTTTCTTTTAATGATTTAAAAATATCTTCATAAAAAATATCTTTTTTTAATTCTAAAAAGTTCTTATCATTTATTGATATTAAATACATTGCTGCTAAAAAGTCTTTTGGAAATATTAATGCAATATTAAATAATTCTTTATTCATATCGCTTTTATTTTTTAAATTTGTATATCTATTATATATATAACTAATTAAATATTTTCCTTTTAAGTTCTTATTTATTTTTATATATTTTAATTCATTAGCTTCTTTAACAATTAGTTTATTAAACTTGTTAATACTATAAATCTTTTCTGTTGGTATTTCATATATTTCACCAAGGTACTCAATTGCTTGGTTTATCTCTAGTTTAATACTTTTTTCTTCTTTTATATTTTTAAATAATTTGTTATATTTACCAACATTAAATAATTCTACAATAATTTTTCTTTTATCTTCTCCTAATAGAATGGCTTTAATAGTATCAATAAATTTTTTAGATATTCTATCATAATTCTTTGTTAAATCATTTTTTTTAAATGTATATATTTTTCCATCTAGTTTATAAAAGTACTTCATAGTATCATTATATCCAAGTGCCATATTTTTAATAGCTATTTTCTTTTCAAAAGTTAATGTTAATGGAGTTTTATCATTAAATTTTATTGTATCTATTTTTACATCTTTTTTATGTGTTTTTTGTGTTATTCCTAATACAGATAAATCTACTGCTAAAACTTCTGTTGCTCCCATTTCAATTGCTAAGTTTATTGGTACACCATCATAAAATCCACCATCTATAAAACTTTCACCATCTATTTCTTTTTTAGCAACAGCAGGAAAGCATGTTGAAGAGGCTGATATATAATCAATTAACTTTCCTTCTGGTATTTGATCTTTTGTAAGTGCTCTTTCCTTTTTAGTAGTTAATGATACTGTTATTAAACCATAATTAATTTTTGATTTTCTTACTTTATTTTCGTCAATATATTTTCTTAAATATCCTTCTGCTTTTTCAAAAGACATACCACCAGTTTTAATTAATGATTTAGTAAGTTTTATATAATCTAGAGCTGATAATTTTTTTCCTATTTCATAATCAAAAAAATCAGAAGTTTTAATTTTTTTCCACATTCTTTTTGCTAAAAAATACTTTTTTGAAGCATATAATGCCCCATTTATTGAGCCAATTGAAACTCCTGTTACTATATCAAATTTCATATGCATTTTTCGCAATGCTTTCCATACTCCTATTTGATATGAACCTTTTGCTCCGCCACCACTAAAAACCAAAGCTTTCATATATTATCACCTATTAAAATTATATCATATAAACTTTTAGTTTTAAACTATTGATTGTTTGTTTTTATCATAATTAATATCTGCTAATTTGGCTTGTTTACATAAATCCTTCACTTGTAATTTATATACTTTTCCTTCTTTTATAAAATTAGTTCCGCATTGCCTAAATTCAAAGCTAACATTTTTATTAATACATTGATTTCTAATATCTAATACCCAATTAAAATTAAGTGGTCTAGCATTAATATCTGATTCTCCACCTACCACAACAAGTTCAATATCATCAAGATATTTTTCAATATTTATTTGTTCAAGTAATGGTTGTGCAGTAATGTATTTATGTTTAATAGGTAATGTATTAAATATTGAAAGTTTATAATCTGCATTCTTTTGATTTTCTATAGTACAACAAACAATGACATTGTCATAGCCATCATTCCAATCATCTGGAATACAATTTATAAACCTATCTATTCTTTTTGTTAGAAATAAAAAATTGCAATCTTTTCTTTCTTTAATCATTTTCCAACAATCTTTTCTCCAAGAATCAGCTTCTTCAATTAAAAAATCAGATGAAAAGCATAAATAAACTAAACTGCTTTTTAGTTTATAATTACCATTTTTTAACTTTTCTAATGGTTTATCAAAATCTTTAGTTTTAATAATATTATTTGTATTAATATTTCTTTTAAAATCCCCTTTATGAATATAGCAATGTAAACATCCCTCACTACATTTCTTACATCCTCGCCAAGGACTCCACATTGCCATATTATCAACTCACTTTCAAGTTCTATCTTTATATTCTTATTGCTAATTCTAAAGCTAAAGTCATTACTTCTTTTTTCTTATTTATATTAACTAAACCATATAAACTTCTTTCATCCCATTCTGCACCATCTAAATTATCTCCAGCATAATAAAATGTAAATGATTCTACTCCTATTCTTTGTGAGACAGCTCCAATAGCAGCTCCTTCCATTTCAACACAGACAGCACCATTTGATTTAAAATAGTCTATTTTTTCTTTTGTTTCTCTAAAAAAAGCATCAGTTGTCCATGTTGATCCAATTGTATAATCGAATTTATATTTTTCCAATATGCCAATGAATTCATCTACATATTTTGGATTTAAATCTACTGTTTCACTTTCTTCCATGTAATGATAACTTGTTCCTTCATCTCTAAATGCTTTAGTAGGAATAATAATAGAACAATCTTCAATAGAAGAATCTAAAACTCCACAATTACCAAAAATAATAAATTTATCTACTCCTTGAGCATGAAGTTCTTCTAAATCACTACTTATCCATGGACCACTTACTCCTGCCATAAAAAATGTTAGTTCTTTATCTTTATATCTTAAAATGTATATGTTTCTTTCTAAACTGGCCATTGACATATATCCTACTTCTTTACAACTATATTTTTCGACAACATCTTCAAATAAATGTCTAGAAAAAACACCAACTGCTACTTTTGGTAAAACTATCGAACTGTCTTGTCCTTCTCTAAATTTAATTCCTTGTGGTTTAATAAACCCTTCGCCATTACTATATTTAATCATAGATAAACACCTCAAAAAAATTATATCATAGATAATATATTTAGTAAATTAATCAAATAATTCATGTTATTTAATATAGGAATTAATAATTACAACATAATTGCATTGTACATTAGTGCAAATATTTTCTTCACAGCATGTATAATTTGGTCTATATGTATGTCTAAAAACATGATTATTTACTATTTTTTATTAATTGGGCAAACATATCCTTGCCCCCTTATGTTAGACTGATATTTTTTTATTTCAATATGTGACATTTTGTCACGATTTCACTAAATTATTTATGTTCTAACAAATTATTATCTTTATATTTATAAGGTAAAACATTATCCCCACTTATTACAGTTTCATCTAATTGACGTTCTAATTCGTCACGTGCAATTTTTGCAACATTACCACCTATTTTAGCTATTTCAATATTTTCTTTTAATCCTTTAACTTGTTTTTTATGAGCAATTCTTTTAGTTGTTTATATTATTTAGCAGTCATACCTGACCAAGTTTTATAAATTTCATTAGTTAATATAGCATATTCAAGGGGTTCTGTAATACCATTATCTTTCCAAACGTCAGTTAGTTCTACTCTAGTTTGTAATCCTTTGATTCTTTTTGAAATTCATGTCTCATCATAACCTTTAGCCCTATATGTATTTATTGCTCTTTCAACAGTAATAGAGGGATCAAAGACTTCATCAATTCTTTCGCTTCCTAATTAAGCAAGCCATCTTTTTATAGGTTCTGCATTCTTACTAGGTATTGACTCAATGATTCTAAACATTT
>CAZCLV010000003.1:8007-30676 GCA_964499645.1 uncultured Mycoplasma sp. | reverse complement strand
AAGGAAATTTTTCTAAAAATAATAATGAAATAACTATTCTAAAAGGATTTGCAAAAGCAAATAATTTAAAAATAGGTGATAATTATATTATTAATAAACAAGAATATAAAATAGTAGGATACGTTTATGCATCTGATTATATTTATCCTATGTTATCTATAAATATTCCTATCTTTGATGAAAAGAAAAATAATATTATATTTATGACACAAGAAGAATATAATAACTTTTTAGGAATAGAGGAACAAATTTACGTGGGAAAATTCAATGAAAAAACAGATCCACGTAAACGTATGGAAATAGAAATAAAAGTTGATTCAGAAACAGGAGAATTAATTCCTATTACAAATAATCCGGCGACTACTTTATTTGTTGAAGAAAAAGAAACAATTACTAGAGATATGAATACTATCTTTAGAACAGTTAGAATTGATTCAATGCAACTAGAATTAGAAACAGATCGTGTTTTTGCAGAATATTTCCTTTATTTATTATTAAGTATTTCAGTAATAATAATTATAATTATAAATAAAAAAAGAATAGAAGATGAAAGATTACAAATAGGTGTATTAAAATCACTTGGATATAGAAAATCAGCAATTGCGATAAGTTATTTAGTTTATCCAATAATAGGTTCATTAATAGGAGGATTAATTGGATATTTTTCAGGGTATTATTTAAATGATATATTAGCACAAGTATATCTTAGTTATTTTAATATTGTTTTAACCGAATCTAGTATTAATTTTAACTATTTATTACAATGTATCTTTATACCATTAATAAGTTTATCTATTCTTAGTTTCTTGGTATCATTATTAATGTTAAGAAAGAAACCGTTGGAATTATTAAGAGAGGGTAGTAATTTAAAAGTTAACTTCTTAACAAAATTAACTAATTTAATTACTAGAAAAATGAAATTTGAAAAAAGATTTAGATATTCTTTAGCGTTTAGATCAATAGGTAAATTATTAATTGTATCATTAACATCATTTGCAACTGGACTTTTAATTACATTAACATTAATTGGTTCTAGTTTATTTAGTAATGTCATTGATCAAAGTTTTGAAGGATTAAACTTTGATTATATGGTAAGTTATATTAATTTAAAAGAAGAAAAAACTGATAAAGAAGATTACATTTTACAAGTAAGTGCTGAAGTTATAGGAATAGTAGATAGTAGTAATAAAGAAAAAGAAAAAAAAGAAGAAGAATTTATAATTTCATTAAATGGAATAGATAGTAAATTAAATTATATGGATATAAAAGATAAAGAAAAAAATAATCTTTTAAACTTATTAACAGATCAAACAATAATAATAAATGAAAATGTCAAAGAATTATTACAAGTTGATGTAGGTGATTATTTAATTCTTTCTATAAACGATAAAGAATTAAAATATGAAATAGTAGGTATAGAAAATACATATAAGAATATTTCTGGATATACAAAAAGAAATAAATTAAGTGAAGCATTAGGATCTTCAGTTTCAGTTTATAATTTAAAATATTCTAATGATAAAAAATATAGTAATATATCAAATCTAGATTTAGAAGAAGTAAATGAAATAGGAGTAATATTTAACTTTGATGATCTAAAAAGAAATATATCATCTCAAATGGATGTTTATAATAGTTCATTATATGTTGTAATAGCATTTGCAGCAGTAATGGCCTTAATAATTATTACTGTAATAGCAAATATTATAGTAGAAGAAAATAAAAAAACTATTTCTTTAATGAAAGTTATGGGATATAAAAATAAAGAAGTATCAAGAATAGTTTTAAATATTTATACACCATTCATAATTATTTCATATTTATTATCAATACCAGTAATGAAAAAAATATTAGAATCAATTATAAAAGTAATTGCCAATGATATAGATATGACAATTCCAATTAATATAAATATATATCAAATAATAATTGGATTGGTTTCATTATTAGTAGCATACTTTATTGCAATAGCAATTTCTAAAAAAACATTAAATAAAATACCACTTAGTATTGCATTAAAAAGGGAGTGATTAGAATGAATAATCTTATTGAAATAAAAAATATAACAAAAAAGTATAAATTAGGAGAAAATACTTTTAATGCGTTAGATGGAGTATCTCTTGATATAAAAGAACAAGAAATAATAGTAATACTTGGTCCATCAGGAAGCGGAAAAACAACAATGTTAAATTGCTTGTCAGGTTTAGACAAGGTAACAACAGGAAAAATTTTATATAATGGAAAAGATATATCAAAATACTCTGATAGAAAAATGACTAAATTTAGAAAAGATAATTTAGGGTTTATTTTTCAAACATATAATCTTTTAGAACATTTAAATGTATATGAAAATGTTTTAGTAGGAGCAAAGCTGGGTAGAAATAAAAAAGGCATTGATAAAATATTAAAAACATTAGAATTAGATAGACATAAAAAAAAGAAAATGCATGAATTATCAGGAGGAGAACAACAAAGAATATCTATAGCAAGAGCTATTGCAAAAAATCCAAAAGTTATGTTTTGCGATGAACCAACAGGAGCATTAGATGAAAAAACAGGCAAAAAAGTATTAGAGTCATTAGTAGAAGTAAATGAAGTATTTAAAACAACAATGATTATAGTTACTCATAACCCAGGCATTGCTTTAATTGGAGATAGAGTTATTAAAATGAATAGTGGTAAAATAAAAGAAATAATAATAAATAATAAAAGAACAAATCCAAATGAGATACCTTGGGGATAAAGCATCATTTTGATGCTTTTTTGTTGTATTGATAATTATTTCTTTTTGATGTATAATAATAACATAAAATGAAGGAGTAAAGTATGAAAAATATTAAAAAAATATTAAGTTTATTACTTTCTTTATTATTTCTTTTCTTTGTGGTATATTACATATATACATACTTTGATAATAAAGAAACAGATGCTCAAAAATTTGAAGAAGAGTATACTAAATTAGAAGAAGATAATTTATTCGTTTATAGAACAAGTGATGAAATAATAAAAATTTTAGAAAAAGGTACTGGAATAATATATTTAGGTTTTCCTGAATGCAAATGGTGCCAAGCATATGTACCAATGTTAAACGAAGTAGCAAAAGAACAAAAAGTATCAGAAATATATTATTTAAATATAAAAAATGATCGTTCTGAAAATACTGATTCATACAAAAAAATTGTGTTTTTATTGAAAGAGTTTTTAAATTTTGATAATGAAGGCAATGAAAGAATATTTGTACCAAGTGTAACAGTTGTTAAAGATGGAAAAATTATTGGTTATAATGATGAAACTTCAATGATTTCCGGTGATATTAACCCAAAAGATTATTGGACACCAGAAAAGAAACTTGAATTAAATAAAACACTATCAAATATGATATTGCCTATATCAAATATAGCTTGTTCATCTTGTAATAAATAGGGGAAAGTATTATAATATGTAAATGGAGGGATAAATATGGCAAAATATTGTTCAAATTGTGGAAAAGAAATTAAAGAAAATCAAGATGTATGTTTAAATTGTGGTAAATCAATTACTGAATATAGTAGAACACAAAAAGATCCAACTGCAAAATCAAAAGTAGTAGCAGGATTACTTGGTATATTTCTTGGTGCACTTGGAATCCATAACTTTTATTTAGGATATAACAATAAGGGATTAACTCAATTATTATTAACTATATTAAGTTGTGGAATATTAGGTGTAATTTCTGAAATTTGGGGATTTATTGAAGGAATACAAATTTTAACTGGTACAATTAGCGTTGATGCTAATGGAAAACCATTAAGTGAATAAAAAAAACAAAAGATTAATATTATTGTTTGTAGTAATATTAATCTTTATTATATTGATATTAAATTTTCAAGTACCATGTCTATTTAAAAAAGTATTTCATTTTCCATGTCCGGGATGTGGCTTGACACGCGCATTTAAATTAATTATAAATTTAAAACCACTTGAATCGTTTAAATATAATATACTTGGATTACCATTATTTTTAACAACAATAGTTATTATTTTTATAATAATATTTGATATTATAAATAAAACTAATAATTTAGAAAAACTGTATAATAAAATTTTATCTAAATATTATATTTTAATAATAATTATAGTAATTATTAATTGGATAGTAAATATTGCAAGAAACATATAAGAATCTTTGATTCTTTTTTCTTTATTTAGTAGAAAAAAATTACATTATTTGCTATAATTATGTAGATGGAGGCATAATATGGATAAGTTAACTAAAGAAGAAGTTTTACATATTGCTAATCTAGGCAGACTAGAATTATCAAATGAAGAAATAGAAAAATATAGTTATGAATTAAAATCTTTATTAGATGAAATAGAACGTATTAATGATGTAGAAGAAACTACATCAGAAATAATGATTAATCCTGTTAACAATGAATGCATTTTAACTAATGATAAAGATGTAAAGATAATAGATAATAAAGAAGTATTGAAAAATGCTCCTTGTACTTTTGAAGATTATATTGAAGTAAGGGGTGTTTTTGATGAGTAATTATTTAGATTTGGAAATAAAACAAATTAACAAACTATTAAAAGATAAAAAAATAAAACCAATTGATTTAGTAAATGAAGCTTTTGAAAGAATAGAACAAAATAAAGATTTAAATTGTTTTATTACTCTTAATAAAGAAGAAGCAATAAAAAAGGCAAAAGAACTAGAAACCAAAGAAGTGGATAATATTTTATTTGGTTTACCGGTAGCAGTAAAAGACAATATAGTTACAAAAGGTTTATTAACAACAGCAGGATCTAAAATATTATCTAATTTTAATCCAATTTATGATGCTCATGTAATAGAATTAATAAATGCAAAAAATATGATTTTAATAGGTAAAACAAATATGGACGAATTTGCGATGGGATCATCTAATCAAACAAGTTATTATGGGCCTGTATTAAATCCATGGAATAAAAAGTTAGTATCAGGAGGTTCTTCTGGTGGTAGTGCTTGCTGTATATCAAAAAGATTAGTATCACTAGCATTAGGCTCTGATACAGGCGGCTCAATTCGTCAACCAAGCGCTTTTTGTGGAACAGTAGGATTAAAACCAACTTATGGTAGAGTATCAAGATATGGCCTAATTGCATATGCTTCATCACTTGATCAAATTGGTCCTATTGCTAAAAATGTTTATGAAAACGCAATTTTATTAAATGCTATTTGTAATAAAGATGAAAGAGATTTAACAAATGTTGAAAGCAGTGAAGATTTTACTAGTGAAATAGGAAAACCAATATCAGGACTAAAAGTAGCAGTACCTAGATTTTATATATCTAATGTTATTAACTCTGAGATATTAAATAAATTTAATGAAATAAAAAATTTACTAGAAGAAAATAATGTAACTATAGATATAATAGATATTCCATTTATTGATAAAGTTATACCAATGTATCAAATTATTGCTTTAGGTGAAGCAAGTAGTAATTTAGCTAGGTATGATGGAGTTAAATATGGATACTATTATGAAAACTCTAAAAATTTAAATGAGTTATATTTAAAAACAAGATCAGATGGATTTGGAGTAGAAGTAAAAAGAAGAATAATGATAGGATCTTATTTACTTAGTGGAAGAAATGCTATTACATATTATAATAAAGCTCTAAAAATTAGAAAAAGTTTATCATTAGAATTTGAAAAAATATTTAAAAATTATGATTTAATAATTGGTCCTACTACTACAACATTACCATATGAAATAGGAGAAAATTTAACAGATCCAAATCAAGGATTTATTGATGATATGTTAACCATTCCTGTTAATATGGCAGGACTTCCAGGCATGAGCTTGCCAATGGGATTTTCAAAAACTAATCTACCAATAGGAATACAAATAATAGCAAATAGATTTAATGAAAAAGAAATATATAGATTAGCAAGTTTCATTGAAAAAGAATTAAATCTTAACTTAAATCCAGGAGGTACAATAGATGAATATTTATAAGACAACAATAGGTATAGAAGTACATGCAGAATTAAAAACAAATACCAAAGTATTTTCAAAATCTTTAAATAACTACAATGCTCCTGCTAATACAAATGTAAATGAAATAGATTTAGGATATCCAGGAGTACTCCCAAGAGTTAATGAAGAAGTAGTAAAAAAAGCTTTAAAAGCTGCAATATCATTAAATTGTATAATTAATAAAAAGATGCATTTTGATAGGAAAAACTATTACTATCCAGACTTACCAAAAGGATATCAAATTACTCAATCAAGAACTCCAATTGGACATGATGGATATCTTGAAATAACTACTAATGGTAATATTAAAAAAATAGAAATAGAAAGAATTCATATTGAGGAAGATACTTGTAAAAGCATTCACATTAATGGAAAAACTTTATTAAACTATAATCGTGCTGGTGTACCATTAATTGAAATAGTAACTAAACCAGTTATATCATCAGCAGATGAAGCAATTAAATATTTAGAAACATTAAGAGAAACATTATTTTATTTAGATATTAGTGATTGTAAAATAGAAGAAGGATCAATGAGAGCAGATGTAAATGTTTCTATTAGTGATACTGATACTTTGGGTACAAAATGTGAAGTTAAAAACATTGGTTCAATTACAAATGTAGGTATTGCTATTGAAGAAGAAGTAAAAAGACAAACTGAAATTCTTAATAATGGCGGAACAATAGAAGAAGAAACAAGAAAATTTGATTCTAAAACAAATACAACAATTTCTATGAGAAAAAAAGAAATAGGTAATGATTATCGTTATTTTCCAGAACCGGATATACCTTATATATATTTAGAAGATTTATATATAAATAAGGTAAAAGATTCAATAAAAATGTTACCAGTAGAAAGAAGAAAACTTTATTTAGAAAGAAATATATCAGAAATAAATATAAATAAATTAATTGCTAATAAACAAATATCTGATTTTTTAAATAACTATTTACATGAAAATATTGATTTTAAAATAGCATCTAATATCCTTTTAGGTAATATAAGTGAATATTTAAATAAAAATAATAAAAATATTTTTGATACTAAGTTATCATATAATTTTATTAATCTTGTAAATAAATTAAAAGATGAAAGTATTTCCTCTAAAATATTTAAAGAAATAATAAATGATATTATGGAAAAAGAAATAGGCATTGATAAAATATTAGAAGAAAAAGGTATTTCATTAATGAATGATACTACTGAATTAGAAACAATTATTAATAAAGTATTAATTGAGAATATTAACTCTGTTAATGACTATAAAAATGGAAAAGAAAATGCTTTTAAATACTTAATGGGAATGGTTATGAAAGCAACAAAGGGAACTGCTAATCCTAAAATTGTTAATGATTTATTAATAAATTTACTGTCAAAAGATGTAAATTGATTATTAAAAAATAATAATGTATAATTATATTAATAAGGAAGTGTAAAAAATGAAGAGTTTTTTCAAGGATTTAAAGAACAATCAATATACTTTAATAGGAATTATTGCTTTTGTAATATTAATTATTGCTGGTTTTATGCTATATAGATTTTTATTTCCAAATATAGGATCACCTGTTTATGGAAATAGATTAGATGGTATAGAAGAAGTAAAAATTACAGCAACAGAATTAACAAAGTTGGAAAGTACATTGAAAGAAAACAAAATTGTAAAGAATGTTTCAACTAATATTAAAGGGAAAATATTTAATGTAATAATTACTGTTGCAGATGGTACAAAAGCGACTGATGCAAAGAGTTTAACTTCTATTATTGTAGATGGAATAGAACAAAAACAAAAAGAATATTATGACATTCAAGTGTTTCTAAAAAATGAAAATGAAGAAGCAAATGGATATCCAATCATTGGATATTTAAATAAAGAACTAAAAACTTTTTCATATTCATCTGCCAGTTAGGAGTAAAATATGAAAACAAAAAAGAAAAAGAGTAAAAAAGAGTTTAAAAGTTTATTAACAAAAATAGTAATAGCATTTGTTATTCTTTTTGTTGTAGGAATAGGCGTTTTTTATTTTCTTACAGCAGAAGATGAAGAAAGCAGTTTAACTTTATTAGAAAAACAATGGGTAGAAAAAAATAAAACAACACTAATAGATATTGAGATTCCAAATAATATTAATATTGTTTCATTAGCAGGAGAAGGAATAGTATTTGATTTTCTTGATGATTTTGAAAAAACAACTGAGTTGACTTTTAATAAAATACCATATAATTATCCATCAAAAGTAGAAGAAAATAATTACTTAGCATTTGCAGTATTAAAAAATACTGATGAATTAAAAAAAGATGATATTCTTTTATTAGAAGATAACTATGTTTTAGTTGGCTTATCTGAAGAATATATAAATGATTTATCAAGTATTAATAATAAAACAGTTGGAGTTTTAGAAAGTGATTTAAGTATTGTTTCATCTTCATTTAATGAATATGTATTAAATCAAAAAAAGTACTCTTCAATAAACGAGTTATTGACTGCAGTAAAAAATGGTTCAGTAAATTATGCTATTATACCAAGATATGCTTATTTAGATAAAATTTATGAAAAAGAATTAAATATTAATTATAGTTTTGCTAATTTAACTAATAAACTAGTGCTTCGTTTAGGAAAAGATGAAAAACTTAACAATATTATTAGTAAAAGTTTTAATAAATGGTTAACAACAAGTTATAATGAAAGCTTTGAAAAATCATTATTAAGTTTTTATGAAACAAAAAAAACATTTAGTGAAATAGAAAAATCAAACTTATCAAGCCGTGTTTATAAATATGGATACATAAAAAATGCTGCTTACAATGTTTCAAAAAATGGAAAATTATATGGAGTAGCAGGAGAATATATTAATTCATTAGCAAATATGTTAAATATGGAATTTAATTATATAGAATACTCTAATAAAAAAGAATTAGAAAAAGACATAGCCAATAAGAAATTAGATATAGCATATGTAAACTATGACTATAAGAATAATAATTACTTTGATGCCACATCAACACTTCTTGAAAAAATGGTCGTTTTAAGTAATGATTACAAAAATATTACTAATACAAATGGATTAATTAATAATAAAGTATATACTTTAAATAATAACTATTTATATGATTATTTAAAAAAGATGAATTGTAATTTAACAACAATCAAAGATTATAATGAAAAAATTCCAACAGATAGTTTATTAGCAATAGATGAAAGTGAATACTTATATTTAAAAAATAGTGATTTTGCTTCATATAAACTTTTATTTACAGATACTTATGAAGGAAATAATCATTTTATTGTAAAATCTAATAATGAAACATTATTTAAATTGTTGCAATATGTATTAAGTAATACTGATTATGAAGAATATAGAGCAAGAGGAATAAACAACTTATTACTAGCACAAAATAATCAAACAAACTTTAAAGAAATATACATAATATTATTAGGAATAATATTATTACCAATATTTGTTATATTTTTAAGTATTGTAATAATAAGAAATTCTAAAAATTTAAAAATAATAAAGAAAGAAAATATTTTAAGATATAATGATGTTCTAACAAACCTAAAAAATAGAAATTATTTAAATGATAATATTGATAAATGGGATGATACAAGAGTATATCCTAAAACGATAATAATAGTAGATTTAAATAATTTAAAATATGTAAATGATAATTATGGACATGAAGAAGGTAATAATTTAATTAAAAAAGCCGCAGCAGTTTTAATTAACACGCAATTGGAAAAAAGTGAAATAGTAAGAACAGATGGAAATGAATTTTTAATATATTTATTAGGATATAGTGAAAAACAAGTTGCAACTTATGTTTCAAAACTATCAAAAGAATTTGAAAAATTACCACATGAGTTTGGAGCAGCAGTTGGATATAGTATGATAGATGACGAAATAAAAACAACAGATGATGCTATAAATGAAGCAACAATTCAAATGAGAGTGGATAAACAAAATTATAAATAGAGGTACATAAAATGAAAAAGAGAATAAAAGAAGTTATTAAACATATTTTTCATATTTTAAAGTTACCAGAAATGCAAGTATTACCGGGACAATTAGCATTTTACTTTTTAATGTCTTTTGTCCCTATAATAGCAATTTGTTCGATAGTTGCTTCATATATAACAAAGAGTTTTAATTTAATTAATGAATTAAATAATATTTTACCAGTAGCATTATCAAAAATTTTAATTCCATTTTTAAGCAATCCTAATACAAATAGTAATTTATTAATAATAATTATTTGTTACTTAATAGTAGCTGCAAATGGACCTGCATCAATAATAGTAACTTCCAATGAATTATATAAAATAAAAGATCAAAATATCATAAAAATTAGATTAAAATCATTTATTATGACTTTAATAATAATTCTTTTATTTATATTTACATTATTTATTCCTGTATTTGGGGATATAATAGTAAAATTTTTCTTTAAAATAATAGGTAATCCTTCATATTTATATAAATATACTGCAATATATAAAATATTAAAATTAATTGCATCATTTTTCTTTATATATTTCTCAGTAAAATTATTATATACCATAGCACCAAATAAAAAAATCAAAAGTAAAACTACTACAAATGGAGCACTATTCACAACAATTGGTTGGATTAGTGCAACATATATATTTGCATTTTATATAACAAATATTGCAAAATATAACTTATTGTATGGAAACTTTGCTAATATATTTATGCTATTAATATGGATTTATCTTTTAGCATATTTATTTGTAATGGGTATGGCAGTAAACATGAATGACTATAATGTTGATTGAAATAAGAATGGAAGTGCAATATGAGTACTATTAAAAAGAAATTAGTTAAGCTAAAAGATAATACTATTGCTTTGTGCAAAGAAAGTTTATTAATTGCAAAAGAAAATAAAATGCTAGTATTTTATATTTTAGGGGTTATACTAAATGGATTTATTTTAAGAATGTTTACAGTGGGAATATTTAATATGATATCTCCAATAATAGGAGATATATTTATAACCCTAATATTTGCAAGCTTTTATTTTATATTTAAAGAAAAACAAAGATTTGCATATTTAATTATATTATCTATTATTACTACCATAATATGTATTGCAAATATTGTATATTATAATTACTTAAAAAGTTTTATGTCAATTACATTTTTTTCATTTATTGGCTCAAATACTGAAACAGGTGGAGCTAATGTATTAGGAAATTTATTGCAATTTAAGTTTTTTATTGTATTATGGTTTCCAATATTCTTAATAATAATGAAAAATGTATTAAAAAATAAAGAAAAACAAGTAAGAACAATTAGTTATAAAAGATGTTTTAAAAATATTTATAAATGGGTATTAATAGTACTAATATTATTCTTAACTACATTAAAAGGATATGATTATTCAAGATTCTATAGTCAATGGAATCGTGAATATTTAGTATCAAAATTTGGAGTTTATTTATATCAAGTGAATGATGTAATAAAAAGTATTGAACCAAGAATGGCAAGTTTATTTGGATCAGATCAAGCAAATAAAAAAACATCAGAATACTATGAAAAACATTATTTAAAAAGGTCAAAAAATGATTATACAAATATATTTAAAGGAAAAAATGTTATTGCAATTCATGCAGAAAGTATCCAAAGTTTGGCCATGGAACAATCATTTAATGGAAAAGAAGTAACGCCAGTATTAAATAAATTGGCCAAAGAAGGAATATACTTTAGCAATTTTTATAGTCAAGTTGGACTTGGAACTTCTTCTGATACCGAATATACTTTAGCAACTTCATTATTACCTGTTAATGTTGGAACAGCATTTGTAAATTATGCTGATAGAGAATATGTAACATTATATAAATTGTTAAAAGAACAAGGATACTATACATTTAGTATGCATGCTAATACAGGAGATTTTTGGAATAGAAATACCATGTATGATGCATTAGGATATGACCATTTCTATGAAAAAGCATCTTATGATATAAATGAAAAAATAGGGTTTGGTTTATCAGATAAATCATTTTTTACACAATCAGTAGAAAAAATAAAAAAAATTGCTAGTACTAATGAAAAATTTTATGGTACACTAATTATGTTAAGTAATCATACACCATTTGAAGATTTAAATATGTATGGAGAATTCGACCTAACTAAAACAATAGAAGGAAAAAAATATCCATATATTGAAGGCACAAAAATAGGTGATTATTTAAAATCTGTTAGATACGCAGATGAACAAATAGGTTTATTAATTAATTTATTAAAAGAAGAGAACTTATTGGATAATACTGTAATAGTAATTTATGGGGATCATGATGCAAGAATTGCAAAAAGTGAATGGAATAAATTATATAATTATGACTATACCACTAATGGTGTTAAGACTCCTGATAGTGAAGATTACATTGACTTAGACTATTATTGGTATGAAATTAATAGAAAAGTACCATTTATTATTTGGTCATCTGATAAAAATTTCCAAAATAATTATGCTAAAGAAGTAGAAAACGTAACAGGAATGATTGATGTAGGACCTACACTTGGCAATATGTTAGGAATAGTTAATAAATATTCATTAGGGCATGATATGATTGAATACAAAAACAATATTATTACTTTTCCAAATGGTAATTTTATAACAGATAATGTTTATTATAATGATAATAAAAGTGAATATAAACTAATAAAAGATGTTCCACTCGAAGAAGATTACATTTCAAAATGTAAAGAATATTCAGATACTTTATTAGAAGTATCTAATAATATTATAGTTTATGATTTCTTTAAAAAGAAATTATCAACAGAAAAATATGAAAGTGAGAGGTAAAAATGAAAAAAGGAATAAAAAATGTATTTAAAATAGTAATAATTGTGGTAGTAGTAGCATTATTAATAGGAATAGGTTATTTAGCATATAAAAGGTTTTTTAACAATGACGAAAAAAATAAACCAGAAGTAGTAGAAAAAATAGATAATTTTGGATATACACTTGAAGATAGTGATACTAAGTTATTTAAAAAATTATTTAAAGAACTAATAAAAGTATTAAATGAAAAAGAAATAGATGAAGAACAATATGCTAGATATGTTGCACAAATGATAGTTTTAGATTTTTATAATTTAGATAATAAAATCTCAAAAAGTGATATAGGTGGGGTACAATTTGTAAGACCTGAACAACAAGCAAACTTTACACTTGAAGCAAGTGAAACAGTTTATAAATATATTGAACACAATATATATGGAAATAGAACTCAAAAATTACCAAAAGTATCTAATGTATCAATTAAATCAATGAATACAACTACATATAAATATAAAGATGTTAATGATCAATTAGCATATAAAGGAATAGTATCAGTTGAATATGAAGAAAATTTGGGTTATCCAATAGAAGTAACAGTAGTAATGATTCATGATGGTAAAAAACTTGAAGTAATAAAAATGTATTAAAAGAACGAGTGATCGTTCTTTTTTAGTAGTAAAAGAAAAATAGTTAATGCTAATAATGCATAGTAACGATTTATATATAAATCAAACACAAAATTAAGAATAGATTTATTCTTTTTTTGTAAAAACTTGTGTTTTATTTTTAGTTATTGTATAATTTAAATATAGATTAAGAGGGATGAATATGAGAAAGATATATACTAGTATTGATATTGGTACTGATAATGTTAAGGTAATAACATTAGAGTATTTTGATGGTAAATATAATATATTGGCATCTTCATCTGTTAAATCTGAGGGAGTTAGACAAGGATTAATTGTTAATGCAAGTTTAGCAAGTAATTCAATAAAAAAAGCTATTAAAGTAGTAGAAAGTAAATTAGGCACAAAGATAACAAAAGTATTAGCAATTGTACCATCTAATAATGTAGAGTTTGATATTTTAACTGGTTCATATGAAATAGAATCAGAAGAAAAAATTGTAACTGGTGAAATGGCATTTAGTTGTTTACAAGATTGTTTAAAAAATAACTTAGTAGAGGACAAAGAAATTGTAACAATAATACCAATTGAATATAAATTAGATAAAAAAACTAAGATTAAAAATCCAGTTGGACTTATTGGTAATAGTTTATCAGTAAAAGCAATTGCAACAAGTGTTCCAAAAAAGAATGTTTACTCAGTAGTTGGATTAATTGAAAATTTAGGTTTAGAAGTAGTGGATATAGCATTTTCTTCAACAGGAGATTATTATTCAATTAGAACAGAAGAATTAAATAGTAAAGTAATAGCAATGGTAAATATTGGAGATGAAATAACAAAAGTTGCAATATTTAACAAAGGTGTAATGATAAATGAAAAAATACTTCCTATTGGAGGAAGAAATATAGATACAGATATTTCCTTTACTTATAAGACAGAATTAGATAAATCAAAAGAAATAAAAGAAACTTTTGCAGTAAGTAATAGAAAGTATGCTGATAGTGATGAAGTATATAATTGTACTAATAGATTAGATGAAAAAATAGAGATTAATCAATATAGATTATCTGAAATTATTGAATCCAGATCAATAAATATATTAAAAAATATAAAAAAAGAAATAAATAACTTAACAAATCGCGAAATAGGTTATATAATGATTACAGGTGGTGTAACATCACAACTTGGTTTTAGTGCAATTGTTGAAGATTTATTTATTAAAAATGTATCTGTTATTAACTTAAGTGTAATTGGAATAAGAGATAATAAGTATTCAAGTGCATATGGAATAATAAAATACTTTATTGAAAAACTAGAATTAAGAGAAAAAGAATATACAATGTTTTCAGATGAAAAGATTGAGGAAATGTTATCGACAAGAAAGAAAATAGGGGCATCTAGTGTGCTTGGCAAAATATTTGATAAGATATTCGATTAAGGAGATGATAAGATGTTTGACTTAGCAATGATGGATCAGTTAGCAAAAATTAAAGTAGTAGGCGTTGGTGGTGGCGGTGGTAATGCCGTTAATCGTATGGTTGATGCCGGAGTTAGAGGAGTAGAATTTATTGTAGTAAATACTGATTCTCAAGTATTAAATGTATCCAAAGCAGAAACAAAGATTCAATTAGGAAAAGGATTAGGAGCAGGTGCTAAACCTGAAATAGGTAAAGAAACTGCAATAAATGCAAAAAAAGAGTTAGAAGATGCCTTAAAAGGTGCTGATATGGTATTTATTACTTGTGGTATGGGTGGAGGAACTGGAACTGGTGCTGCACCAATTATTGCAGAAATAGCACAAAATTTAGGAGCATTAACAGTTGCAATTGTAACAAGGCCATTCTCATTTGAAGGAAAGAGAAGAATGGATAATGCTTTAGCAGGTATTGAAGAATTAAAAAAACATGTGGATACTTTAATAGTAATACCAAATGATAGATTAAGAGAAATTATTGAAAAGTCAACACCAATGTTAGCAGCATTTAAAGAAGTTGATAATGTATTACTTCGTGGTGTACAATCAATTTCTGATTTAATAGCAGTAGTAGGTTTAATTAACTTAGACTTTTCTGATATTCGTACTGTTATGGAAAAATCTGGAAATGCTATTATAGGAATTGGAATTGAAGTAGGAGAAGATAGAGCAATTGAAGCCGCAAAAAAAGCAGTTTCATCTCCGCTACTTGAAACATCAATATACGGAGCAACTGATGCTATTATAAATGTTACAGGTGGGACTAATTTAACATTATTTGAAGTTGAACAAGCAGTTGAAGTTGTTAGAGCAGCCGCTAACACAGATGTAAATATTATCTTTGGATCAATTATTAATGAAAATTTAAATGATGAAGTTATTGTTACAATAATAGCTACTGGCTTTGATAAAAAGAACAATAATAAACCTTTATATAATCAAGTATCTACACCAACTGGTAGTATGAGAAAAACACCAGAAATAGATATAGTTGAAGATGAAGAAGAAGACGATGATGATTCACCTTTAGGTGGTTTTGAACCAACAGAAATTGAAATACCAAGGTTTTTAAAAAATAAAAACTTTTAATAATTAACTGACAAAGCAAACTTTAAACAGTTTGCTTTTTTATTATTTTTATTATATAATTTTATTACTGGGAGACGTTATTAATGAATGATGAATACAATAAGATAGTAAATAAAATTATTAAAAATAAACAGTTTTTAAAATTAAAAGATGAAACACATCATTGTGTTACTAACAGATATGAACATTGTAAAAGTGTTTCATATCTAGTATATAAAACTACAAAAAAATTAAATATGGATTATATCAGTGCTACAAGAGCTTCATTAATGCATGATTTCTTTTATAATAATGAGTTTAATACTAAAAAAGATAAATTATTTAAGCATCCTTCTAAATCACTAGAAAACGCTTTAAAAATATCAAACTTAAATGAAAAAGAAAAAAATATAATTTCTTCTCATATGTTTCCTTTTGGTGGAAAATTACCAAAGTATAAAGAAAGTGTATTAGTAGATTTAATAGATGATTTTGTTGCAGTAAAAGAAAGAACAGCTACTATAGTGAAGTATGCTTCAGTTGCTTTTAACTTTATTATAGTGATGTTTTTAATGAAAAAATAGTAGTTTATTGCTTTTTTTGTCCTCGTAGCTCAGTTGGATAGAGCAACCCCCTCCTAAGGGGTAGGTCGGTGGTTCAAATCCACTCGAGGACGCCATCTATATTATAATTTTATTTATAATAAATTGTTGTCAATTAGATATGTAAACGACAATTTAATTAAATTTGACATAATTTAATAAATATGCTATACTCTAATTGTATTTTGATTAGAAATTAGATGTCACACATAGTTCTTGTAAATTATGGTCCATTAGTAATTTACTAACAGATGTGTGCTTTTTATTGATATGATGAATATAATAATTTTAGGAGGTACCAAATGAATCAAGGTACAGTAAAATGGTTTAACTCAGAAAAAGGATTTGGATTTATTTCTAATGACAATGGTGGAGAAGACGTATTTGTACATTTTTCTGCAATTGAAGGTGAAGGATTTAAGTCTTTACAAGAAGGACAAAAAGTTACTTTCGATGTTGAAAATGACCCAAAAAGTAACGGTAAATTAAGAGCCGTTAATGTTAAAGTCGTTGCTTAATTAAACTATTGAACTTAAAAAGAATCTATTAGATTCTTTTTTTTGTATTTATTTTTAGAAAGTGTTATAATTAATATGCATATAATAGTTATACGAAAGGGAGTATATAAATGCGCATAGGATTATTTGTTGATGTATATTATCCTTCAATAGGTGGGGTAACAGTAGCAGTAGATACATTAAAAAGATCATTAGAAAAACAAGGACATAAAGTATTTATAATTACAATGAATAATGAAAAGAAAAATCATAAATATATAAGAGAAGATAATATTATAAGAATACCAGGAATACCTACAGGAATATATGATTATTCAGTAAGAATAACATATCCTTTAAAAGCAATAAAAATGGTAAAAAATTTAAATTTAGATATAATTCATTCACATACAGAATTTGGTATGGGAAATTTTGCTAAATCAATGGGCAGAAAACTAAATATACCAGTTGTGCATACATTTCATACATTATATGAAGATTCACTTGATTATATAACTAAAGGACATTTTGAAAAATTAACTAAAAATGCTTGTAAATTATTTATGAAGGCTTATTTAAATTTTGGTATTAAAGAAATAATAGTTCCTACAAAGAAAACACAAGATTTTTTAAAGTATAAATATAAAATTAAAAAACCTATTAATATTATACCAACAGGAGTAGATATAGAAAAATTCTTTAAAGAAAATATAAAAGAAAGAGATGTAAAAAAGCTTAGAGAGCAAAATAAAATTAATCCAAATGATTTTGTTGCTATGTGGGTAGGAAGATTAGGATATGAAAAAAGAGTTAATATTTTAATTGAAGGATATGTAGATGTTGTAAAAGAAAATAAAACTGCTAAACTATTAATAGTAGGCGGTGGCCCCGAAGAAGAAAAACTAAAAGAATTAGTTAATAAATATAATTTAAATGATAATGTTATTTTTATAGGAAAAATACCTTATGAAGAAATTCCAAAATATTATCAATTAGCAAGTATTGTAGTAACTGCATCTCATTATGAAACACAAGGATTAACTTTAGTAGAAGGTTTTGGAGCAGGAAAACCTGTTGTTTGTGTGGTGGATGAAAGTTTTAAAAATGTTGTTAAAGATGATTATAATGGCAAATATTTTAGAAGTAAAAAAGAGTATTCATCTATAATAAAACAATTAATAAAAAATCCAAATAAACTTAAAGAAATGAGTATTAATGCTAAAAGTACTGCAAGAGAATATAGCTTGGATATTTTTGCAGAAAGAATAGAATTGGTTTATGAAAGATTATTAAAAGAGTACTCTAGCAATAATAACAAATAAAGTTCCAATTATAAAATATAAAAGAGTTCTTTTATATTTTTTATATTTTAAAGAAGTAATTAAAAGTTCAAATATAGAAATATAAATCATTATTCCAGATATAATAGAAAATAGAATTCCTAAAGTAATATTATTAATATATGGGGTAAGAATTAAATAAGCAATAAGTGCTCCAAAAGGCTCTGACATACCCGAAATAAAGGTATAAACAATGGCTTTTTTTTTGCTATTTGTAGCATAAAATATAGGCAAAGAAATACTTATTCCTTCTGGAATATTATGTAGTGCAATTGCAATAGTTAAAGTAAGTCCCAGTTCAATATTACTTGATGATGCAATAAATGTAGCCATACCTTCTGGAATATTATGAAGAATAATTGCTATCATTGAGATTATACCTACTTTATATAGGCCATTATCATTAGTTTTATTATTTTCTGGTAAGGATTTTTCTATAAAGATTGATATATTTATACCAATAAAAATAAATAAAATAATTATTAAAATGGAATAAATTTTATTAAAAGAAGTAGTTAAAAGATTATATCCTTCTGGAATAAGATCAAGAATTGAAATAAAAAACATAACAGCAGAAGCAAATCCTAAAGTTGATGTAATTATTTTATTTTTATTTTTACTTTTGGTAAATATAACAATAGAGCCTAATATAGTAGATAAACCTGCTATTAAAGATAGAGTAAATCCTATTAAAAAGTTCATATATATCACCAATATAATTTTATGTAATAAAAAAGATCACATTACTGTGATTTTTTATTTGCTTTCATAGTTGTAAAATTTGTAAGAACAAAAGCAATTATTCCAATTGTTATTCCAACTAGTAATTCATAGTCAAATATAATTTTTGTAGTAAGTAAAGCTGGTATAGTTGCAACTACAAACCCAATAATAGCAAAGAATGTATATCCATAATATTTCTTTAATAAATAAGAAATTAATTTTGATAAAATAAATCCCCCAATTGCTAATCCTAATATTGTTGGTCCTAATATTTTTAAATTTAAAGTATTTATTGATTCTAAATATGTTTCGTAAAATCCAAGCATTGTTAATAAAACAGTGGAACTAATACCAGGAATAAATGTTGATAAAGCAATAATAAATCCAATAAATATTAAACTAAAGAAATTTATATTTATTTTAAGAGAAAAAGAATTATCTATAAATAATAGTATTACTCCTAAAGCAAAAGTAATTGCTAAGGGAATTAAATAAGTTTTTTTGAATCCTTCTTTAGTAGCTTCATTAAACAATGAAGGTAATGTTCCAATCATAAATCCTACAAAAGCAATTGATGTTGCAAGAGGAAAATTAAAAATACATATTGAAATAATATTACTAAATAATAAAGTACCAATAATTATTCCACAAAAAACTGGAAATAAAAAAATAACACTTTTTTTAAAATCTTTAAAAATTTTGCTTATTGCATTTAAGCATTTTTCATATAAACCAAATATAACAAGTAGGGCACCACCACTTAATCCTGGAACAATATTTCCTATTCCTGCCAGGATGCCTTTAAAAAAATTACTCATAATTACCTCTTATTATAATTATATTAATAAATGCATTATATTGTCAAAATAAATTTTATATTTTAGACATTATAATACAATAATTTTAATACAATTTGGGTAATATAAAGAAGAAGTAAATTATAGTTTTTAATAAGGTGGTGATAATAAAAAAGTGATTTTTACTTAGTAAAAAGATACTATTCATAACTTTTTTTAAAAAAAAATAATTTTTTCTTGACAAAGAAAATGATTTCGATTATTGTATTGTGTATTGACTGAAATTTTTTAAACAATTTCGGTGACGTGATAATAAAAAAGCAAAAATTATTTTATAGGCAAAATTCTTGAAAGAGAACATTCGCAAAGCTCTAGAACCTAAGGTGAATAACTATGGTAGTCAGTTGCATTTAACAATCTTTTTGATTATTAAATGCTTTTTTATTTTCCAATACATTAAAAAAGTTATTGAGGAAGGAAAATGAAAAATGAAAAAATTTAAGTATTTAGTTTTAACAATTCTACTTGCATCTAGTTTGTTTTTAACTACAACAGTTAAAGCAGAAAATGAATTAGTAGAAAATAACGGAGAAGAAAAAGGAAAAACAGAGATTGTTAATTCGTTTGAAGTTCAAAAATTAACAGTTGAGCCAAGCGCAATTGCAGACAATCCAAGTGATGGTATTGCAACTACTCCTGGTGAAGTTGATGCTTCAAAAGAAGCAGAAATAGTTGTTGATAAAACGCCAACAACAGAAGAAGGAGATAGTAGAGAAGCCCAAGTAACTATTACAATAGATGCTGAAGGTTGGGAAGAAACTACTGTACCTGTTACATATGATGCAATAGATGTTGCTCTTGTAATTGATGCTTCACAAAGTATGATAGACAGTATGAACTATACTACTATTACAGTTAATGGTGTTGAAAAAAGTGTATCAAGATTAGAAGCAGCACAAACTGCTGCAAAAGATTTAGTAAGATCTTTATTACAAGCTAATCCAAATACAAGAATATCTTTATCAATATTTAATTCATCTGCAGAAGTTACACAAGTTTTATCAAGTGACTTAAATACATTAATAAATGCAATAGATGCTATTGATTGGAATTATTATACAAATGTCCAAGATGGAATTAATAAAGGAGCAAATACCTTAATTTATCCTGAAGAAGAAAAAAATAATCAAAAGGTAATAGTTTTATTAAGTGATGGAGATACAAATAAATCTACATATACTTATAAAAACAATAAATATGTAAATACAACATATACTTATAAAGACGGAGAAGATATTGAATACAATTATACATGTGATAATAGTCATTCTAGTAATGATTGTTCAGATGCTGAATTTACCAGAGTAGCAGCAGATTATTTTACAACAACACATAATATAATTTTTTATACAATTGGATTTGGAACAGGAGAAGCTGCAAATAATTTATTAAAATACATTTCTGGTGAAGAAAAAAATAGTCAAAACGAAACAGTTTATCCAAGATTTATCAGTGCAACAAATGGAGATGCAGTTGTAGAAGCATTTAAAAAAGTTGGAGATGCAATTACTACTCCAAAAAACACAGTAGCAACTGATGCAGTATTAACAGATATAGTTCCAAATGATTTTATAATTACTTCTGAAGAAAGAACAAGATTAACAACAAAATATAATACTTTAACAATTGAAGATCAAGAAGATGGCTCAACAAAACTTATTTATAAGATTGATAATATAACAACTGATGGAATAACATTAATATTTAATGTTTTAGCAAAAGATAATTATCATGGTTCAATGTATACAAATACAAATGCAACATTAACATTTACTCCAATAACTGGAAATCCATATCAATATAATTTAGTAAATGGAAAATATACAATTTCATTAACTAATCCATCAGTAGTAATACCTGCGATAGCAGTAAATGATAGTTTAGGAAATGTAAAAACAACAGAAACAAAAGAAATATTAAATACAACACTTCTAAATAATGATAGTAATTCAAAATTTATTGAAGGTACACAATTAGAAAGTGCAATTTCAATAGTAGATTTTATTGAAATATTAACTTCAACAACAAAAGGAGCATTAAATTTAAATAGTGAAAGTACTGGTTATATTTATACTCCAACAATAACAAACAAAGAAGTATCTGATAGTTTTACTTATAGAATTAAGTCAGTTATTACATTTTCAGATAATTCAACTAAAACAGTTTATAGTAATGTTGCAACAGCAAATATAAATGTAAAACCAGTTGTTGCAAGTTACACAGTACATCATTATTTAAATAATACAAATAGTGAAAAAGTAGCAGCAGATGAAAATTATTCAACAAACTTATTTGTGGGAGATAAAGTAATCGGAACAGCTAAAACAACATTAGAATTACCAAATTATAAATTAGTTGGTGAAGATACTACAAAAGAAATTAATTTGATTGATGGAACAAATGAAATAGTATTCTATTATGAAAAAGTAATGGGTAACTTAATAGTAAAATATGTAGATGAAGATGGACAAGATATAATTAATCCATTAACAAGTAAAAAACAACAAGGAACAGCATATGAAACAACTGCAGCAACAATAGCAAACTGGAAGTTAAAAACAACACCAGAAAACACAACAGGAACATATACAGATGGAACAATAACAGTAACATATGTATATGAAAAAGTAATGGGTAACTTAATAGTAAAATATGTAGATGAAGATGGACAAG
>CAZCLV010000003.1:0-7907 GCA_964499645.1 uncultured Mycoplasma sp. | reverse complement strand
ATGTATATGAAAAAGTAATGGGTAACTTAATAGTAAAATATGTAGATGAAGATGGTAAAACATTAGCAGATTCAATTATTACAACAGAACAAATTGGTACAGATTATACTTCCCAACCTTTAGATTTAAAAGATAAGTTTTATATTTTAATTAAAACTGAAGGTGAAGAAACTGGTGTATATACTGAAGAAGATATTGAAGTAACATATGTTTATCAATTTGTAGGAGGCCGTGGTGGAGATGAAGTACCAAATACTGGTATTAAAAACAACTATGGTTTAGAAATATTCTTTATAGCAAATTTACTTTTATTAACAAGCGCAATTGTTTTAAAGAAAAAATATAATTAAAAAAGATTCAAATTTGAATCTTTTTTTATATTTGTTTTCCTACAATAATAAGTAAACTACCTTTGTTATTACCAAAAATACAAGTTTGTAAAACAATTATTTTATCTTTACCAGTTAAGTTTGTATTACTATCATACATAGATTTGTTTTTTAATCTTATATAATGATTATTCCATTCATTATCATTTTTATAACTAAACTGCATATGCTCGTCTTCGTTTAATCTTTCATCAACATATATAGAAAATATTTCATATGTTCTAGTTTCATTATTAACTTGTAATTTTATGTATTTATTATTTGCATAATATTGTTTATTTAAATAATTTAGTAATAATTTGAAAGGTGGATTATACTTTGTTGAATTATGACCATAGATGTTTAATTGTTTACTATCATTAATATTATTTCTATAATCCATAAATACTGAACCTATTTTGCTTTTTTCTTTTCTTAATGAATTAGATAAGTAATAAGAATTATTGCTTGTTTGAACAATTGGAGTATTAATAACAGTATTTTCTATACTTAATATTCCTATAATGTCATTATTATTATATAACTTTTTTAAACTATTAATTTCTTTTAAAACCTTATCAATTTGCGATATTTTATCAAACATATCTGTTGTCAAATAGGTTTCTTTTACTTCTTTTTCTGTTTTTTTATACTTAAATATTAATAAACTACCTGATACAATAAGCAGTATTATACATATAATTATTAATATTGATAATATCTTTTTTTTCATTTTTCCTCCTTGACCAATTCTATTATAATATATTTTTGTAGAAATAACTAAAAAAATATAAATTTTATTTATAATTTATATTTTTATTTATTTTATCAATTAATATATAGAAAATATAAGATAATATTCCTAATATAAATATTGATGTAATTACTAAGTTTAAATTAAATGTTTGTGATCCATATGTTATAAGATAACCTAATCCTTTTTTTGATACTAAAAGTTCTCCCATGATAATACCTATTAAAGATAAACTAATATTAATCTTTAGAGTATTTACTAAACTTGGAACATTACCTCTAAAAACAAGTTTTTTAAATATTTGAAACTTTGAAGCATGAAATGACTTAAATAAAAGTATTTTATATGAGTCAGTAGAAACAAAAGCATTATACATATTAATAATAGTAGTAAATACTGAAATTAGAATAGCCATTAAAATAATAGATGAAGTATTTGCTCCAATCCAAATTATTATTAAAGGGCCAAGTGATATTTTAGGTAATGAATTAATAACTGTTAAATAGGGATCAAGTATTTTTGACAATATTTTACTTGACCATAACAAACTAGCAATTAAAAGACCTAATACAGATGATATAGCAAAACTTATTATTGTTTCATAAGAGGTAACAAATATATGACTAAATAAATTATAGTTATTAAATAAATCAATAATTGTTTTAAATATTTTTGATGGATAAGATGTTAAAAAAGAATTAATTATATTATACTTTGCTAATATTTCCCAAAGTAATAAGAAAAAGATTATTATAAATACTTTAAAAAAAAGAATTACATATTTTTCTTTTTTTAAGCTTTTCAGATATTTTTTATGTTCATCACTATACATGATTATCAAGTTCTTTCCATATCATTTCATAGTATTTAACAAAATTCTTATCTTTTCTATTTTCTATTGGGTTAGATTTGTTTTCAAGTTCAATATTATAAATATTCTTTATAATAGCAGGTCTTTTAGAAAGTAAAATAATACGATCAGACATACTTATAGCTTCAGCAATATCATGAGTTACCATAATAGCAGTTTTATGTTCATTTTTAATTATATTATATAAATCATTTGATAGATTTAATCTAGTTTGATAATCAAGAGAACTAAATGGTTCATCAAGTAATAGAATATCGGGATTTATTGCTAGTGTTCTGATTAATGCTACTCTTTGTCTCATACCACCAGATAATGAATTTGGATAACTATTTATAAAATCTTTTAATCCATATTTTTTTAACAAACTTAAAACATTCTCTTTACTTGTCTTATTTAATTTTTTTGTAATTTCTAAACCTAATAAACAATTTTCTAATACAGTTTTCCACTCTAATAAAGCATCTTGTTGTAGCATATAGCCAATTTTTGGATTATTATTTTTAAATATTATATCTCCATTAGACTTTGTTACAATATTGGCAACTATTCCTAAAATAGTAGATTTTCCACATCCAGATGGTCCTACTATTGAGATATATTCTTTATCCTTTATATTAAATGATATATCATCTAAAGCAAGTGTTTCATTATTCTTTTCATGATAAATTTTCTTTAATTTTTTTACCTCTAAAACATTATTTTTCATAAATTAAATCTTTGTAATTTACTCTTTCAGTTTCTTTTAATAGACCAGCTGATACAATTATATCTTGTAAATGATTAAATGATTCTTCAGTAAATGTAGTAGTTTTTGGCCAACTATCATTATTTTTATAACTTTGAATAGCGGTTGTTAAATCATTTAATGATGTATCAGGAAAGAAACTTAATATATTTTTTGCTATTTCTTCACTGGTAGAGTTATGTACATAATCTAATCCTCTTTGGGTTGCTTTTGTAAACTTTTCTATAATATCAATATTATTTTCTATGTAACTAGTTCTAGCATTATAAGCAGTGTAGGGGACTATACCACCAAGTTCTCCTAATGAAGCTACAATGTATCCATATCCTTCATTTACTACTTTTGTAGCAAGTGGTTCAAATAATGAAACAAAGTCGCCAGTACCACCAATAAATGCTCCTGACATAGCAGCAAATTGGATACTTGTATCAATAGTTACATCTGTTTTTGGATTGATATTATTTTCTTTTAAAATCCATTCTAAAGTCATTTCAGGCATACCACCAATTCTACCACCAATTATGTATTTTCCTTTTAAATCATTAAGTGTAAAATCTTTTATATTTTTTCTTGAAACAATAAATGACCCATCTTTTTGAGTTAATTGAGCAAATGTTTTTACATAATCTTTTTCACCACTATTATAGACATAAATAGTTGCTTCACTACCAGATAAACCTATTTCCACATCACCTGATAGTACTGCAGCCATAACATTATCTGCACCAGGTGTTAAAATTAGTTCAATATCTAATCCTTCTTCTTCAAAATAGCCATTTGCTATTGCAGCATATTGTGGAGCATAAAATAAACTATGTGTTACTTCTGCAACACGGACTTTCTTTAAATTACTTGTACCCTTATTTGAAACAAAAACAAATATAAATATTCCCACTGTGAGTAATAAAGTAATTATTAAAGTTAAATATTTTTTCATAAAACCTCCTTCATACAATTTATTATATTCAGTCTTTAAAATATAAGTGAATGTTAACAAATAAAAAAGCATTATTTTAATGCTTTAATTTCTTGTTCTAACTAAACTTTTATTTTCTTCTATTTTTTCAATTATATCAAATTTAATTTTTCTTTCATCTTTGTTTACATCCTTAATTCTTAAGACAACCTCATCTCCAACTTTAACTGGTTCGTTATCTACAAAAAGAATTAAATTATTATAATCAAATTTATAATGTTTATTTTCTTTTATATTAATTTTTCCTCTTGCACCATTTTCTGCTTTTACTATTATGGAATCTTTTCCCATATAAAGAACTATTCCAGAAATGTTTTCACCAATTTTTGATTCCATTATTTTAGCAAGAAGATAATTATCAATATCTCGTTCTAATTCATCTGCAGTTCTTTCTCTTTTAGAAAAATGATTAGCAAATTCTTCTAAGTTTTCAAGTATTATATCAATATTCATATCAGTTTTTCCACCAATATAATAATCTATTAAGTATTGATTAATAAGATCAGAACCTCTTCTTATTGGTGAAGATGCTTGAGCATATGCTTCTCCATAGTTTTCTTTTATACCAAGTCCAAAATGTCCAATATTATTTGTACTATTATAAGCTCTAGACATTGCTTGAACTAACAATTCTGATATAAATTCATATTCTTTGTACTTTTTAAATTTGTTTAATAATGAATTTAATGAATATGCATTATTTATAGAGTTTTTTATATTAAACTTGTAACCAAGTTCCTGCAATTTTAGGCATATTTGTTCAAGTTTCTCACTATTTGGTTTATCATGATTACGATAAATGAATGGTATATTGTTATTATAACAATAAGTTCCTAATACTTCATTATGATTTAAAGCCATGTTTTCAATAATGATTTCAGAATCACCACGAGTTCTTGTCCCATTTGCTACTAAGTTATTGTTTTTATTCTCAATAATTTCTACTTCTGTATCAGCAAAACTAATTTTACCTCTAGCTATTCTATCTTTAGAAAAAAAGTGAGACATTTTGTTTAAATCATTTAATTGATTAATAAATGGATAATATTTTTCATCTGTATTAGTATTTAAAAACACATTATTTACTTGGTCATAAGTCATTCTACAAGAAGAATGAATAATGGTAAAAGGTAATATTTGAGTTGAAATTAATTTACCTTCAGGAGTATATTCCATAAAAATAGATTTTGTTAAACGGTCAACATGAGGATTTAATGAACCAATTCCATTTGATATTTTATGAGGAAATTGAGGAAAAACATATGGCCCTAAATAAAACGAAGTTCCTCTTTCAATTGCTTCCCAAAATAGGGGAGACCCCAATGGAATAATAGAGGGAAGATCTGTGATATGCTTTCCAAGTAAAAAATTTCCATTTGATAATTTTTCAATACTGATAGCATCATCAAAATCTTTTGCTGTAGCACCATCAATTGTAAAAGTTATTTTTTTTCTTAAATCAACTCTACCTAAAATATCTTTTTCAGAAACACTAACTGGAATATTTTCTAATTGCTTTAGTGAATCTTTATTAAAATTTAAATATACTTCTTTTTTAGCTGCTATTAACATAATATCTGAATCAGGATCATCTTTATTACCAATATATGATTTTATCTTTCCAGTATAGTTTTTATCATTATAATCTAAGTCAATAGATAATCTATCACCATTTGCATAATTTTTTAATAAGTTTTTATCTAAATAAACTTTTAAATCTTTACAAGGACCTAAACATTTTAAATTAATATTATCTTCATAATTAGTAACTTCAAAAACTTCATTTCTTTTTCCTTTAGTAATAATATTTTTAATAATTCCACAATCTTTTCCATTATCTATTAAACTTACTAAAACCAAATCCTCATTAATAGCACCATTTAATTTTGAACTATTAATATAAATAGTTTTATTATTACTTACTATATAATAAATTCCTTTTTTATTAACTTTCAAAGTTCCAATAAAAAAATTAGAATGTTCTGGAAAAAACATATATTTATCATCAATATAATATACTTTCCCTTTTTCTTCTAATTTTTTTAATAATGAATTTAATTTAGTGCTTTCAATTTCTTTTCCAAAAAAATGTTCTATTTCTTTTAAAGAATATTTTTTTTGTTTATTGTTTTTAAAAAAATTTTCTAAAATTCCTATTTCATTCATAAAAAATCCCCCAACTTATTATGTATGATTTAAATATATCTTATCTGCAAAAGAAATGCAAGAAAAAGTTATTTTAATGTTCTAATTCCTTGATAGCTATCTCTTTTTAACATTTCTTTATCTATATCATTTAGTACACAAAATTTTTTAATTAACCAAGTTGGTTCTATTAAATCATCTATTTTAGGATCACCTGTTATTCTATTAATAACAATATTTTCATTTAATAATTCTAATTGATCACAAACAATTTCTACATATTCATCTTTTGTTAAAATATGAAACTTCTTTTCTTTATATAACTTTTCTAATTCAGTATCTTTTAAAATATGTAACATATGTATTTTTATTCCATCAATATGTAATTTATTTAAAAATTTTACTGTCATTAACATATCTTTTTTAGTTTCATAAGGTAGACCATTTATAATATGAACTACAACTTTTATATTATTTTTCTTTAATAATTTATAGGTCTTTTTGAAATCTTTTAAAGTATAGTTAGTATTTAATATTTTATGAGTTTTATTACTTATTGTTTGAAGACCTAATTCAATAACTAAATCTGTCTTATTATTTAATTCTTTTAAATAATTTAACATTTCATTATTTATTGAATCACATCTAGTAGCAATATTTATTCCAATAACATTTTCATAAGTTAATACTTCTTCAAAATTTCTAATTATTTTATTAATATCTCCATAAGTATTAGTATTTGCTTGAAAATAGGCAATATATTTACCATTCGGCCACTTTTTATGAAGAATTTCTTTATTTTTTTCAAATTGTTTCTTTAAACTCAGTTCTTTATTTTCACCACTACCATTTTTACAATAAATACATCCTTTAAATCCTTTTGTACCATCAATATTAGGACAAGTAACATTTTGATTTAAAGTTATCTTTATTACTTTACTCTTATATTTAGTTTTATAATAATAATCTAAAGTATAATATCTTTTATTTGAATCTGAATATTTAAACATATAATTCACCAATAAAATTATACAATAAAAAAACTCAAAGTTAAATAAATCATTGAATATTTAATAGATTTTTATTATAATAAATAAAGAAATGTTTATTCGGAGGTATATTATGGAATGGTTAAAATGTTTAATAGAATTTATAATATTATTTGTACTTACTTATTTATATTATAGATTTATTGCAATAAAGGAGTTAAGACCAAGAAGAAAAAATAAAAAAGAAAAAATAGAAAAAGAAAGTGTTAATAAGAAAAAAAGTAATAAAAAGATTAAAATACTTGCAAATAATGCAAAAGATTTTCCAGAAATAAGATTATTAGTTTTATCTTATAAGTTAGATGAAGATAAAATAGATTATATTAAGTTAGCAAAATTAATGTCATTAGTATTATCATTTAATTTATCATTAACAGTTGTTTTAACATTGGAATTATTTGATAGTTTATTTTTAAAAATTTTAATAGGTATTGTTACATTATTATTCACTATGTTAACATCTTATAGATTGATAGGAACTTATTATCAAAAGAAGGGAATGAAGAAGAATGTATGATTATAAAAAAATAGAAGAATATTGGCAAAAATATTGGGATGAAAATAAAACTTTTGAAGTGGCAAATGAAGGTAAAAATCCTTATTATATATTAGTAGAATTTCCTTATCCATCAGGATCTGGATTACATGTTGGGCATGTAAGAAGTTATACTGCTCAAGATGCAATTGCTAGATTAAAAAGAATGCAAGGATATAATGTACTATATCCAATGGGATGGGATTCTTTTGGGGCTCCTGCTGAACAATATGCAATAAAGAATCATATTCATCCAAAAGATGCTGTAAAAGAAAATATAAAAACATTTAAAGGACAAATGAAGTCATTAGGTTTTTCATTTGATTGGTCAAGAGAGTTTTCAACAACAGATCCAGAATATTATAAATGGACTCAATGGCAATTTTTACAATTTTATAAACATGGTATGGCATATAAAGATACTATACCAGTTAACTGGTGCCCCAAATGTAAATCAGTATTAT
>CAZCLV010000002.1:0-34633 GCA_964499645.1 uncultured Mycoplasma sp. | reverse complement strand
AATCATATTTAATTCCGCTTTTATATAAAAAACGGAATTTCAAATGAAAATTCACTAAAAATTACAAAGAATTTAAAAATATATTGACAATTATTTTACTAGTGTTATAATTTAATTATATTATTATAGAAGGTATTAGGTATAGCACATAAAAGGGTAAAGGTAGGCAAATGGATATCAAGGATAGTAAGATTTTAACAAGCGCTAACAAAGTAAAACGAAAAAAAAGAACGACTAAAATCATTAAGTTAGCATTACTAATCTTTATATTATTACTTTTCATTTTATATGTAGTAGTTGGTATTATTTATAATGGTGGTAATTTTAGTATAACATTAGACAGAAATTTATATTTAGATCGTGGAATTATTATTTATGATAATCCTGATTACAAATTATTTCGATCTGAGTTATATGCGAAAACTGTCGATTATTTTGATAATATTTCGTATAAGTGGTTGCCAAAGGATATTACAGAACATAATGGCTCACATAATGGTGAAAACTATTTAGCTTATACATTTTATATTGAAAATCAAGGCAAGGACGTATCTGACTACTGGTCTGAAATAGTAATTGATGATGTTATAAAAAATGTTGATGAGGCTGTAAGAATCAGAGTTTACAAAGACAAAGAATATGTTACATATGCTAAAAAATCTGCAAGTGGGAAACCAGAAAAAGATACAGTAGCATTTGAATCTGATGAAATGGTTGTACTTGACCATGTAGAAAAATTCAGACCTGGTGACATAAAAAAATATACAATTGTCTTATGGCTAGAAGGAAACGATCCAGAATGTAATGATAATATTTTGGGTGGAGAAATTAAAATTCACATGAATTTTAATTCAGAATTTGTAGAAAAATAGAAGGAGAAAAAATATGCAAAAACAAAATGAAAAGCGTGGAAAACGTGTAAAAAAACTTATTGCGATTTGTGCATTTAGTGCAGTTATATTAGTAGCAGCAACATATGCATGGTTCATCGGACTACAAACTGTCCGTGTTTCAAGTTTTGATGTTAATATTGCAACAACAGAAGACTTATTATTGTCATTAAATGGTGCAGATTGGGATACAAGTGTTGATATTTCTAAATCAACATTAAACGACGTATCATATAGTGGACATACAAATAGTTGGGGTGGAGAAGGACTAATACCAATGTCAACAATTGGTGATATGGACACAACTGCCTCAAGAATGAAACTATATGAAAAAGCTAGTTTAACTAACACATCAGGTGGATATAGACTTTTGGCTAGTCGTATTAAAAATTATAATATTACTACTGAAACAGTAGACGGAGAAGAAGTTTCAACAGTGGATCCTGAAAGAAAAGGATATGTGGCATTTGATTTATTTATAAAAAATTCTTCTGGTACTCAATATATTAAAGAATTAAATGAAAAAGATGAAGAAGCAATTTTCTTAACAAATAATTCAGCAGTCACAGTGGCATCAGATGGCGTAGCTAATACAGGTATTGAAAATTCAGTAAGAGTTGCTTTTGCACAAATAGGTCGTGTAATAGGAACAACTGCAACTGCATCAACAATTACAGGTATTACATGTAAATCTGACACTACAACAACAGGTTCAGGAGAAGATGAAGTTACTACAATTAATGATGGTGGAGTAACTGGAATTTGTAGAACAGCACAAATTTGGGAACCAAATGATAAAGCACATGAAGCAAACGCAATTAGTTGGTATGATACTTCTTGCTTAAAAAGAACAGGAAGCGATGTAACAAAGATTGCTTCATATAGTGGATCTTGCAATACAATTACTAATGATGCAACATATAGAACATATGCTGTAAATAAAGATATTTCTAATGGACATAATGTAGATATTTATGATGGTACAGATTATAATGGCTATACTGGAACAACAATAAATGGTACATGTACCGGTGGATCTGTTCCAACTAGCAAAGAAAAATGCTTATCAGCTTATGGTATTTGGACACCAGCAGTTATGGATGGTGATACAGTAACAACTCCTGCTAAATGTGAAGGATTTAATAAAGACTATTGCGATACAATAGATGGTACTTACACAGAAACAAGCGGTTACTTAAGTGCTTATCCATATTTTACAGATACAATGAAATTTTTAACAGGAACTAATCGTCCACAATTTATGACATTAGCTCCAAATAGTATTACTAAAGTAAGAATATACATTTATATTGAAGGACAAGATATTGATAACTATGATTTTGCTTCAATAGGTAAAAAAATATCAGTTAATTTTGGATTTACTAAAGAAAGACTTACTGATACAGATATTAATTATACAGGACCAGGAGTATGTAAGGATACAACAATTACATTTGACTCAAAATCAACTTGTGAAACAGCAGGTGGAGTTTGGACAACTAATGGAGAAGGTGGAACTTGTGCTGGAAATACAAAAGCATATTGTACAGCAGCAGGCGGCACTTGGAGTATAATTGAACAATAATAATAAAATAATAAAAGGTAATTAAATTACCTTTTTCTTTGCAATAAAAACTAAAATAAATTTCGACAAAATGAGACAAATTATATTGACATTAAATATATTTATGATACAATTATATTGATAATATAGAGAGTACCATATTGATGATATACTATTTCTTTTATTCTTGGTATTTTCTAATTTAATAACAATTAAAAAAATCTTTATTGTTAATCGTAATTTTTTGAAAGAAGGATGTATTTATGGAAAGAAAAGAAACAAAGCGTTCAAAGCGTATCAAAAGACTAATATTAACTTGCTTATTTAGCACAATACTTTTAGTAGCAGCAACATATGCATGGTTTATTGGTCTGCAAAATGTTAATGTAAATAGTTTTGATGTAGAAATAGCATCAACAGAAAGTTTATTATTATCATTAAATGGTAGTAAGTGGGGAACAGACATTACAATTAGTAAAGCTAATTTAGATACTGTTTCATATACAGGCCATAAGAATAGTTGGGGTGGAGAAGGATTGCTTCCAATGTCATCAAATGGACAAATGGATGCAGATTCTTCAAGAATGATCTTATTTGAAAAAGCCAGTCTTACACCAACACCTGGTGGCTATAGACTTTTAGCTAGTAAGATTGATAATGCTTCAAGTAATGGAACAGAACATAAAGGATATGTGGCATTCGATTTATTTATTAGAAATACGACAGGTTCAAAATATATTACTGAACTTGAACCAAAAGATGAGGAAGCAATTTTCTTAACTACTGACTCAGCAGTTACAGTAGCATCTGATGGTGTAGCTAATACAGGAATAGAAAATTCAGTAAGAGTTGCTTTTGCACAAATTGGACGTGTAGATGGAACTACTACTGATGTAAGTAAAATTACAGGTATTACTTGTACTAGTAATTCAGATGTAACAGGAATTTGTAGAACAGCACAAATTTGGGAACCAAACGATGATAAACATGAAAGCAATGCAATCGGTTGGTACAATACATCTTGTTTAAAAAGATTAGAAACAGGACTTGATGTTACTAAGATTGCTTCATATAGTGGTGCTTGTAGTTCAGTAAGCGATGGAACTACATATAACACATATGCAGTAAAAGATGCAATTGCATCATCAGATAATATTGATGTGTATGATGGATATTATAATACTTATATACCTACACAAGAAACACTTGGAGCAGGAAATACTTGGAAATTAAATGCTTATCAATTCTTTACTGATACTGAAAAAAAATATACAGGAACTAATCGTCCAGACTTTATGACATTAGCACCAAGCAGTATTACAAAAGTAAGAGTATATGTTTATATTGAAGGACAAGATATTGATAACTATGATTTTGCTTCAATAGGTAAAAAAATATCTATTAAATTTGGATTTACAAAAGAAAGATTTAAAGAAGCAGATATAGAATACGATGGACCAGCATTAACATTAGGATCATGTGCAGGTGGAAACACTGAAAATGTTCCAACAACAAAATATGCATGTGAAGTAGCATTAGGAAGTTGGACACCATCTGGGGACACTAATGGAGATGGAGAACCTGATGGATTAGGAACTTGTGCAATTACTGCATCTGCTACAACACAAACATACTGCGAATCAATTGGTGGAATATTTACTGAAACAGTAACAACAGGAACTTGTACTGGAGGTACAGTGCCAACGTCAGAAATAACATGTACAACTTCATTTGGTAAATGGGAATCATCAGCATGTGCCACTACTGGAATAACAAAAAGATATTGTGATATAATTGGTGGAGTATTTTCAATACCAGAGCCAGCTGGAGACTAACAATAATTTAAATAATACTGACTAATGATTAATTGGTATTGATTATTATAAAAAACAATAAAGAGTAATCAAAGTTAGGTTACTCTTTATCATTTATAAAGTAGGTGTAGAAACTGTGAAAAAAGATATTAATAAGGTCAAATCTAAGTTAGTACAATTAAAAAATTATTTTGTAAATTATAAATATAAAGAAAAAAATAATTTTAATCGTAATTTAATATTTACTTTCTTAGTAGGAGTTTTGTTAATTTCAGCAACATATGCATGGTTTTATGCTTCTTTAAATGTAAAAGTAAACTTCTTCAACATGATAGTATCTAATGAAAGTGGTTTATATATATCATTTGATGGAAAAGGTTTTGGAAGTAAAGTTGAAATTTCGAGAGACAATTTAATATATAACTTAAATAATACTTATCCAAATCATACAAATCAATGGGCTTCAAGAGGATTATATACCGTTTCTACAAATGGAATATCATCAAAAGATAATTATAAATTTGATGTATTTGCTGCTTCTAATATTGAGGTTAATGCTAGTAAGACTACAAGAAGAAAACTTCTTTCAACTAAATTGTTAGATGAAGATAAAGCAAGTGATGGAAATTCATTTATTGCATTTGATATTTTCTTAAAAAATGCAAGTGGTTCACCATATAGTGATAATTTATATTTAACAAAAGAAACTGCAATTACATTTGATAAAGAAATATTTGATGATGCAGATGGATCAATAAATTCAATAAGACTTGGATTTGTAAAGATAGGAAGTGTTCCTATTAAATCAGATTTAAGTATGATTCAAAATATTAAATGCAATAATAATTGTGAAATGATTATTTATGAACCTAATAGTAGAAATCATTCTCAATCATCAATAGAAAGAGCTCTAAAATATGGAGTAAAGCTGATAGATGGAATCTATACTCCGACATTTGCAGTTATAAAAGAAGGAGAATTTTTGGAAATTGCAAATGGTCATGCTGGTAGTGGGGTTCCAACAGACTTAGAACACTTTAAAATGCAAGAAAATATTACAGATTTTGATAAACCACTATTTCAAATACCAAATGGTATAACAAAAGTAAGGGTTTATGTTTGGATAGAAGGACAAGATATGGATAGCTTAGTAACTAACTCAAAGGGTGCTGTTATTGATATTTCAATTCAGTTCTTTAAAGATTTAGCGGGTTATGAATAAAAAGAAAAAAAGGTGATTTCATGAAAAAAGAAGAAAATAAAGTAAATTTTGACATGTCTCTTCTTAGTTTAAAAGAATTAATTAAAGTTTATGAAGATATTGTGGGCTTTCTTGAATTTTTAGAAGAAAAGAAAATATCTCAAGAAGAAAAGGAGGAAAATTAATATGACTAATTTTTCAGACTTTATCAATGAGGATATTGAAGCAAAGAAAACACTAATTTCAGTTTTACCAACTAATACTAAATCAAATATAAAGAAATATAATGAAAAAATAGATACAATAATTGGAAAATATAGTGAATATCAAAAAAGTGTAAAAAAATATATAGATACAAAAAGTAAATCTTTTAATATAAAAAATTCTCAAAAAGATGTAGCTAAATTAAATGAAGAACTTAATGCATTAGAACATATTAAATTTATATTGAACCCATCAAATATTTATATTGAAAAGATGGGATTTGATACTTTAATATATCAAATTCTTCATTATTATGATTTTAATTTTAATTCTTTAAATGACATAATAAATGAATTTTTAAACAAATTTGAATCAGCAGGAATAAACCTTGTTGAGTCAGATTTTGATTATACCTGTTATGTTAATGAATATATGACTTCATTTTTGGCAGCAAGAAATAGTAAAAATAAAAATTATGATAATGTATCAAAAGTGTTTGAAAAAATATATTGGGTTAATCCTGAAATAATTAGGCATATTGAATTAAACTTTAGGAAGTTAATTAATAAATATAAAAATAGATTTAATAATTATATTTTAAAACTAAAAAATGAAGAAATGTTTAAAAATAATATATCTAATTATGATGACTGCTTAAGAAAATTAGCCGAGGTATATAAAAAACTTAACTTAGCAGATAAGGAAAATATTTGTGATATTATTGATTTTGCTAAACGAGGTGAAATAGATATTACAAATTACTTTCAAGATAGCAAGGTAAGAACTTCAACTTATAATAGTCTTATGATTGAAAATATTGACTTAGATGATAAAATTCAAATGGATAAATTTTATGAAAGTTTAGCTAAATTAAAAACAAATGTAGAAGAATACAGTAATTACTTAGAATTTTTACCATTAATTAATGACTTTAAATCAAAATATGAAAAGCTAATTCCAACAGGAAATACAAAAGAAACAAATAAAGAATTATCCAATGTTGAGAAAAAAATTGAAGATAAAGAAGCAAAATTAGAAAAGCTAAATAAAAGAATATTTACTGGCAAACTAGGATTATTTGGAATAAAAAATTCTACTGATTTAAGACAAGCAAAAATTGATTCTGTACGTTTAGCAAACGAAATATATGAACTATATAAGGCTTTTGATGAAGAATATATAAAAAATAAGATTTCTCCAATATTAAGTGCTTCTTTAACAATGTCAGAAGTATTACATTTATATTATAGCTTTGATTACTATAAAAAATTAGGATTAAAAAGAGTATTTGAAATAACAAAATATGATGAATTAATTAAGTATAGTGATAATTTTGATTTATTTGCAATGAATCCTACTAATATAATATTAAATGGAATAGCTATATTTGAAGATTCAAATTTAGCAAGAATTATAATGAATAAATATAGATTAGATAATATTAATTTAACAGAAGAATCATTAAGTGCTGAAAATTTAAATGAATTAATAAGTAAAATTCAATTATTATTAAGAATTAAAGAAATAGAAGATAGCCCAACAACTGTTGAAAAAATATGGTTTATGAGTCAAGTTGAAAAAATTGATAAAGCAGAAAATAAAAAAGAATAACTTCCAAAAAAGGAGGTTTTTTCTTGCAATTATAATGCAAAATATGTCAAATTATGTTATACTAATTTCATAGTATGATAGGGTGTTATGCCATAATAAAGTTTAAGAAGGAAAAGTAAATATGATAAGAATGAGAAAATTTATTAACAATTTATCAAGATTTCAAAAGATAGCTTATTCAATAATAGCTTTGTTTTTATTATGTGCTTTGCCAATTGCTATACCGACTTTATCAAGATATAAAAACAGAAATGTATTAGATACAGTTTTACCTTGGGATGGAAGTATTGCTACTGGCTATAAAAGAGGAACTGGAGCAAGTAATAATCCATATGTAATATCAAATGGAGCAGAACTTGCATATTTTGCTGAACAACTCCAAGAAAATAATTATGAAAACAATTATTTTGTTTTAGGAAATGATATCATCATTAATAATGGTGTATTCTCTTATGATGCAACAGATAAAGTAACTTATTTATTAAATGACACAACATATTTTGTTGATGATTATACTGGAAAATACTATGCAGATAGTTTAAAAACAGAACCAGAAGTTGGATCAATAAACTTATTTCAAACTTTAAATGGATTTAAAGGAAAATTTGATGGAAGATCATATAGAATACTTGGATTATATATTACAGATGAGGAAAAAGAAGAACTAGGTTTATTCACTTCTTTACAAGGTGAAATTACAGACTTATATGTTGAAAATTCAGTTATTAATGGTGGAATTATTACTGGAGGTATTGCATCAAGTACTACAAATGCTAATATTAAAAATACTTTATTTAAGGGATATGTAATTGGGAAAACAAATATCACAAAAAATATTGAATTAACTGCTAATATTTTACCAATTGAATTAAATGAAATTAGTTCTACAAGCAATGTTAATTTAACTAATAATATTCCATTTATTGGAAGTGAGATTTTAAGCACTTCATTAACAGGAACTTATACTTTAAATAATGCTACCGATGAAAACACTTTAATAGAAATAAATGGAGTAGTAGTTACAAATGGTAGTTTTGATATTGATTTAGGAACTACTATTGCTGATGATATTGATATTCTAGCATCTTCAACATCAGAAAATGCATCAGTAACTTTTACTAATGTAAAATATCACATTTCATATAATTATTCTGTTACAGGTGGAATAATAGGAAAAAGCAATAATACGCTTTTAGAAAATGTGATAAATAAAGCTAATATATATGGACAAAAAATAAGCGGAGGTTTAGTAGGAACAACAACTAACTTATTAAGTATAAACCAAAGTTATAACACAGGAAATATAAATAGCTCTCATACAAGTGGTGGATTGGTAGGAACAATAGAAAAAAGTGAAGATGATATATTAATATCAAAATGCTATAATACAGGGACAATAAATAGTTCTTATATTGGCGGTTTTATTGGAATAATTAATGATAATACCGGCTCTATTTCAATAAATAATGTTTTTGATATAAATAATAGCACCGCTATAGGAGTAATAGCAAATACTGCGGTGACATTTACCAATACATATTCAACAAGCTTAAATCCAATAGATGATGAAACTTATAATGAATCATTTAATATTACTACAATAAATAATTTAAAAACAAAAAATTACGTAACTAGTAATTTATTATATAGTGAATTTGTTAGTTTTAATGATCTATTAATAAATGAAAATAATGTTTGGGTTTATGACGAAAATTCATTACCAATATTATTTATAGATGATAGTAATGATCCTATTGCTAGTATTCATGTAGGAACATATTCATGGAATAATTTAAGTGATGAACTAAAAACAGTTAAACTTAAAAATAATATTACTTTTAGTATAGAAGAAATGGATGCATTAAATCCATTAATAGAAAAAGAGTATTATATCAGTGATAGAAAACTAACAAATTTAGAAATTGAAGGAATAACTAGTTGGGAGCCATATAGTGATATAGTTCAAATAACAGATGAAGGGTCCTATATTATTTATGTAAAAGTTAAAGCTACCAATGATATAAATGATGAAGCAAAAATATTAAATACTGATATATTAGTTTTAGACTTAACAGGTGCCTCTATAGCAATAAAAGTTAATGATAAGGAATACCAAACATTAAGTTTAACACCGGGTTATACTTACATAGATAGAACTCAAACAATAACAATTGAAGCGGAAGATAATTTATCAGGAATAAAGAGTGTGGGATATTATATTACTACTGAAGTATTAAGTAATAATGCATTAAATCAACTTTCAGATAATAATTGGATAGATTATGTTGACCCATTTGTTATAAATCAATATCAAAAATATATAATTTATGCAAAAGTAATTGATAATAGTGATTATGTTACATTTGTAAATACTAATTATATTATTTATGATGGATATACAGAGACTAAACTAACAATAGGTAGAAATGAAAACAATTATTTGAATGCCAATAATAATATTACAAATAAATCCACTATTACATTAAATGTAAGTTATTCAAAAAATTCTGATGAAATTAATGGAAACACCCATAATTTTGTTTCAAATATATTATTGCCATTAGGAACAAAATTAACATTAATAGATAAAATTACCTCAAAAGTATATGAATATGAAGTAATAACAGAAAATGATGAATTTAATTTTAATAATAGTTGTTCTATTGAAGATACAAATTGTATAAAAAAAGCAACTTATCCATTTACTTTATTTAATGAAAAAGGTACAGGATCAACAAAAAAAAATTATACAGAAAGCAATTATTATGATAATGGAACAATTATAGAAAGTTTTACTATTGTTGTAGATTTATCAAATACAAATATTACAAAAAATTATGAAAATGTTTTAATGTATTTAGAATTACATAATTCAAATAATATAAATATAAGACCAACATTATATAATACAATAAAACCATTTAATATTTACTCTACCGTTAATGGTAATAGTTCATCGGCTTCTTTAAATATTACTACTGATTATGTAGGTGGTAATATTCAATTTAATAGTAATTCAACAACAAATGTAAATATAACAAGTAGTATAAATTACAAATATTTAAATGATTCAAAAATAAATGATACAACTTATGAAAATAAAGAAGTTGGAATAGTATTAAAAATTGTAGATAATCATGGTTTAACAGTAAATGATGACTATTTAAAAAATATTATTGTAAAAGTGGGAACAAATGAATATTATCCAGAAAATGATAATAAAGTTCATATAGATTTAAATAATGGAATAGAAGATACTACTAAAACAATTACAATAATTACGAAAGAGAACAATGCAAATTTGAAAGAAGGGTTATACTATTTAAAAATATCAAGCTATGTTTCAAATGATGGTATATATTATGATAATTTAAGTGACGTAGAAGTAAGTATTCCAATTAATATAGTAAGCACATACTTAACTACAGAACATAGTTTTAATATAAGCATGGATGATACAAATAGAATAATAGATAAGAGTTCTGAACAACAAAATATTCAATTTAAAGTAGTAGCAGATGGCAATTTTACAAATCCAAGTTTGAGAGTTTCTTTATATAAAAAAGATCAATTAACTGCTTTTAATCAAAATTATTCAGTAGAAGATTTAAAAAATTATATTTCTGATGATTTAGAAGCATCTTCAACAAATTTATATTATATTTCAAATCTTAATTTTGATGGAAGTGAAAATACATTTAGTTTAAATCTTATACCGCAAAATTTTGAGAACAATGGTTATAAATTTGTCTTTGAATTATATAATGATACAAAAAAAGTAGGAACATTAGAAAAATTATTTATTGTAAAATAAAAAGGGAGGATAATATGAAAAAACAAAAAATTTTAATTATTTTAATAGTATTAGTATTTTTAATATTTGGTTTTGGAATAACATATTCCCTTTTTACAAGTTCTAGCAATATGTCTGCAAATCAAAATATTGCCAAATTCATATTTGATGCAAAGAAGTTAGATCAACTTCATTTCTCGTTGGTAGATTTAACGCCAGGGGTACAAAAAGAATACCCATTTTCTGTAAGTAATAATATTTCTGGTACCGTAAGTAATGTTTCAGTAAAATATCAAATGACGATTAAAACATATCATTTTGTACCCTTAATAATTAGACTATATTATATAGATGGAAACGAGGAAGATTTAATTATGACTTGTGATGAAACATATACACGCAATTCTGAAAATGAATTAGTGTGCAATTCTCCAATTTTAGAAATGGGATACTCTGATCAAGAACTTGATAATTATAAACTAAAAGTTGAATTTGATAGTGAATATTCAAGTGATTTATATTCTAATTTAGTAGATTACATTAATATAGAAATAAAGAGTTGGCAAAATATAGGAAAATAGGTGATTTTATGAGAAAAAGGACTAAAAGATATATACTTTTAGCAGGATTAGTTATTGCTATTGCACTAGTAATAGGATATGGAATAACTTATGCAAAATATGTATCTAATTCAATTTGGAATTACTATTTAAAGTCTCAAGGTTTTTATTTTTCAAGTGAACAGTTAAACATAGGTACTACCAAAAATGTTAATAACTTATGGAATGGTGGTAGTGTTAATTTTAGCATAAATAATAGCTTAAATCCTACTGTAATAAGTGATTATGATATTAATTATAATGTTACTTGTACAATAAATGGAGAAGCTGCAAATCATACGACATGTAATTTATTTGATACAGGAACAAATCAATATGAAGGAGTGCTATTAAGTAAAAAAATATGTATTAATAATACTAATGATGGTGTGGATACATCTAAAATGGATAAAAACGAATGTGAGACAAATCAATATGATTATATAAGTCAGGTATCAGTAAATGATTTACATTTTGATATTGTTTTGACTGATGAAAACTATGAAATAAAGGATTTAACCATAAATATTGAAGTAAATACTACAGCACCATATCATAAAACACTAAGTGGAAACTTTTTGCTTCATAAAATTAATTCAAAAGAAGAAAAAGTTAATTTATTCTATAAAGATAATTCAGAATATGGAGAATTAGTAATATCAAATTCCTATAAAACTGCAAAATGTATAAAAATAGCTTGGGATTCAAGTAAATTCAAAATTGACACAAAAAGTAATCAATTTAATTCATATATAGAAGATGAAGATGGATATATAAAAGAAATAACATTAAGTATTAATCCTAAAAAAAGTATTAGTTACATGTTCTATAAAATAAACTTTGAAGAAGTTTATGATGTAACAGAGTTTACATATTCAGACACAACAGGGTGTTAAGTAAAGTCTTTTTTTCTCAATATTATTGATATAAAAAATTATGTATGATATTATGAATAAGGTGGTAGTATGAAAAAAATAGGTAAGGCAATAAAAAAAATTATTATAGGAATTTTAGCAGTAGCATTCTTTTCATTTGCAATAGGAATGACAATATTGCTATGGAATTTTAATAAGTATGGAGTTACACAAATAAATGATACTTCATTAATAATATTAAAACATGAAGTTTCATCTGATAAGTATAAAAAAGGAGATCTTATTTTAGTAAAAAGTAAAGAATTAAGTGAAATTAATCCTGGTGATGAATTGTTTGCTTATAAAGTAGATAGTAAGAGCAAGGTAACAGTAGATTTTGGAACTGTTGGAAAAGTTTTTCCTGATGACAATGCTTTTTCATATGAAAATGGTTCATTCTATGATGCAGAATTTATTATAGGTAGTGCCACAAAAGTATATGAAAAAATAGGAACTTATTTAGGAATAGTAGAATCACAATGGGGCTTTTTATTTATGATCCTTGTACCAAGCTTTATGATTTTTATTTATGAAATATATTCGTTAATAGTTGAAATAAAATATAGTAAAGATGAAGAAGAATTTGAAAAAAAACAAAAAGCAGACTCAAATGATCAACCAAAAGATAATATAAAAGAAGACGAAAAAGACTTTCTAAAATAGAAATAATTAATAAAATTAATCCAAAAATTGGGTTAATTTTTTTTGTTAAAAAAATTTTATAATGTTGTAAATAGTCGTTTATTATGATAAAATTAATAATAGAATAAAGATATGATTGGGAAGGGTAAATATGAAGTCAAATAAAAAGAATATTATAGAAAAAATTATTAACTTTTTATTAAATATATTAATATTTATATTTAGTATTATTTTATTAATCTCAATATATACAAGTATTCAAATAAGAATTTTTCATAATGATTATGCTGATTTCTTTGGATATTCAATATTTGAAGTTCAAACTGGTAGTATGGCAGATGCCATAAATGCTGGTGATTGGATAATAGTAAAATCAACATCAAACCCTAAACTAAATGATGTTGTTACTTATAAACTAAATGGAGATTATATAACACATAGAATTATAGAAGTATATAAAGGGAAATATGTAACACGTGGTGATGCTAATAATGCAAAAGATGCCCCTATAACAGAAGACCAAATTATAGGAAAAGTTGTAAAAGTTCTACATAACTTTGGCATATTCCGAAGAACATTATTTAATCCAAGCGTTTTAGTAGCACTTATTGTTACATTATTTATATTTAATTTATTATTTAGAAAAAAGCAAGATCAAAAAAATTATTTTTTATCAATAAACAAATATGTAGATAAATTATTTCCAAAAAATAAAACTAAAAATAAAAAACAAAAAAAGAATTACTTCTTTGATGATGAAGAACAAAAAAAAGAGGAAGTTATTGCAGTTAAAATAGAAACACCAGTTAAAGAAGAAAATGAAGAACTAGAAAAAACTGCTATTTATAGGACAATTCCAGTTGATATGGATAATGAATTTATTAAAAAAGCCAAAGATGAATTAATTGATAATTTAAATAATGAAAACAAATCAGTAGATTCAATAGAAGAAAATGAAGTAGAACTTACTGAGGATGAATTAGAAAAAACATCTATGTATAGAGTTATTCCAGTTGATTTATCTGAAATAGATGATACATTTCTTGAAATAGCAAAAAATGAAATTAAAAGTCCTAAAAAAGTTGATAAAGAAGATATAGAAGAAGTAGAAATATTAGAAGAACAAGAAGAAACTTCTACTGAAGCAGAATCTACTATTAATTTAGAAATGCTAAAAAATAGCAAATCAAATAAAAAAAGCAAAAATATTATTGATAAAGTAATTCAAATAAAAGAAGATGAGTTAGAAGAACTAATAAATACTATAATGGAAAATAAAAAGCTATTGGTTAATGAATCTTCAATAAAAGACACATTTAAAAATACTTATATTAGTGTTAAATACTATAATACTTATTATGATAAGAATAATGAATTTGTAGTAAAAAAACTATTTTTAAAAATTGAAAAAATAATTAAAAAAATAAGTGATGAATTAGTAAAAAATTATAAAGAATCTGATAAAAAGTATAAAGATAAAGTTGAAAAGTTTGCTAAAATATTTATTTTAATTGCAAATATTGAACAAGGAAACAGCTCAATTACTGATGCCAAAGCAAAATTTGAATTTTATAAAAAAGAATTAATAAAATATTCAAAAGAACTGGATTGGGATAAAGAAAAAGTTAATTATATTGTTGATGAAATAATGAAAATACAAAAGCACTATTTTGAAGTGACAGATTATTTATTAAAAAAATTAGAAACAAATATGTTTAATTTAAATCTAATTGAGTTACCAAAAAAAGATATGTTTGCAGTAGATTTAGAACATAACCTTTCATTTAGCAAAGTCTACAGTGATTACATTATTGATAAAACCTATAATGAAGGAATAGTAGCAGAAGATAAGATGACAGTATTAACTACATTATTATCTATTCAATTAATAAATGATATGAACTTATCTAACTTTGATAGAAAATATTTTGTATATATTCCAACAAGTATATATACAAAAACAAAGAAATTAGAAAGTTTATTAAAAACTATAGAAAATATTTATGCAAAAAATAATGTTATTATATTAATTACATTAAAAGACTTATTAAAAAATTTACAAAATATAAAAAAATATAAAAAAGTTGGATATAAATTTGCATTAGTATTAAATACAAATATTGAAGTACCAAAAGAATATCGTAAAGATTTATATATAACAGATTATATATTTGTTGATAGTACTAATAAAGAAAATGACCTTTCACAAATACCAAAAGAACTATATGATAAAGTTATTTGTGAAAATATTACAGATAAAATTAGGGATTTTGGAGGAGAGTAGTATATGAATACATTTTTAAGATTTTTTTATGAATTTATTTCTATATTCTTTGATGGAGTAATGGTAATCTTCAAAGGAATAGGAGTAGGAATAACTCAAATGGTTAATTATAATGACTATTTATCAATAATTAATAATTATAAAGGTAGCTTTAATGGACCAGAATGGTTATTTGTTGGATTATCAGTTTTAACACTAGTAATTATTGTAGGATTAATTATTCTACTAATAATTTTTGGAATTAAAAGAATCCTAAGATCAAGAAAAGGTAAATTAAATCAAGAAGAACTATTAGATGAAATAGCTGGATTAAATGGACAAGTAAAAAAGTTACTAAAAGAAAAAAATGAGATTATGGCAATGAAAGTATCTCATTTAGGATTAAAACCTGATGAAGAAGAACAAGATGAAGCAACAGAAGAAAAACCAGAAGATGCTACAAAAGAAGATCCAAATATTAGATTTTCTAAACTTACAAAGATTGATAAAGATTATGAAGAATATAAAGTTAAAAATTATGGTAATAACTTCTCTTTAGAAGAATTGATGGATAATTTTAGATGCTATTCAGCAGGGCAATTACATTTATATTATGATCCTGAATTATTAAGACCATTTATTGCGGCTCTTGCTTGTGGTAAGTTAATTATCTTACAAGGTATATCTGGAACTGGGAAAACTTCACTAGCATATGCTTGGGGTAAATTTGTTAAAAATAACTCATGTATAGCATCAGTAGAACCTTCATGGAGAGATAAAACAGAATTATTAGGATACTTCAATGAATTTACTAAAAAGTTTAATGAATCAGATGTTTTAGCAGAATTATATCGTTCAAATTACGATGATGATGTCCATACAATAATTCTAGATGAAATGAATATTGCTCGTGTAGAATATTACTTTGCAGAAATGCTATCAATTCTGGAAATGCCTTCAAGAGATGAATGGATTATCGAACTTGTTACTAACTCTTGGGCAAGTGATCCCAAAGGAATTATTGGTGGAAAATTAAAATTACCAGGTAACTTATGGTATATTGGTACAATCAATAACGATGATTCAACATTTATGGTTACAGATAAAGTATATGACCGTGCAATGCCAATAGATATAAATAGTAAAATAGATCCATTTAAATGTAGAGAACAAGAAGCAATGGATATTAATTCCACTTATTTAGAATCATTATTCAAAACAGCTATTGAAGAACATCCTGTTTTAGATTCAAACTTAGATAAAATAAAAGAAATGGATGATTATGTTATAAAACATTTTAGAATAGCATTTGGGAATCGTATTATGAAACAATTGAGGACATTTGTTCCGGTATATGTAGCATGTGGTGGAAATGAAATAGCAGCAATAGATTACTTTATCGCCAAAAAAATATTCCGTAAATTTGAACAATTAAATATTTCATTTATACGTGATGAAATAGATCCATTTATTACATATTTAGATACAAATTTTGGAAAAGGCGCTATGAAAGAATGTATTGAATACTTACAAAGAATTAAAAAATCAGTATAGGAAGTGATTATATATGGCAAAAAACATCAATTCATTAGTTGATGAAGGATTAAAACAAAAATGTGATTTGTTTATGGAAAAAAATAATTCTAAAATGCAATATAAATCAGAACTGTCTAGTGATAATATGGTACTTGATTGGGTAGATGAAATTGAACATGCCTGTCAATACCTTGATAACATTTTTAAAGCACCTAAACTGGCATTAATTAGTGAAGAGAACATTGTAAAAATAGAAAAAGCCAGAAAAATAACGGTGGCCAGTGTAAAAAATTTATCTAGAAACACACACTTTATAGAAAAAATAGATCCTATTACAGAAGAAGTACAACCATCAAAAATATTGGATGTACGTAGTGAAGAAACATATAACACTTATGAAAATAGATTTCTTTATACTTTATTAAATAATTTAGTGAGATTTGTATTTCAAAAAGAAGCACAACTAGATTCAATTGAGACAAAGAACAACAAATCATTAGAATATATGTCTTCTACTGTAACTAATAATGAAAAAGTAACAATAGAATTAAAAATAGGAACAAGTGAGTTGCCAAAAGATGGTAATAAAGATGATTTTGGTAATGAGATGGAATCACTAAAAGAAAGAGTTAAAAGAATTAAAGATTATATATCAAGTTGGAAAAGAAGTGAACTTGCAAAAGCGTTGGATAAAATACATGTAGCACCAGTAACTCCTCCAATAAAAAGAACTAATGTTATTTTAAAAAATCCTAACTTTCAAGTTGCTATGAAATTATGGACGTTCCTACAAACATATGATAACAAAGGAAATGATAATTTTAATGAGGGATTAGAAACAGAAGGAAATGATACTCTAAAAGAAATTTTAGATCAATCTTTCTTAATGGACTATTATGTATTGGACTCTGTTTGCTCTACCAAAAAAGCGCAGAAAGAAAAACTGTCAAAGTATGCAATTATGATGATAACACAACAATTACAAAAAATAGTTTCATTATTGTTAAATAGTGGAATAAAGATAACAGAAGAAGAAATACTTAGTATGGTAACATCAGAAATAAAAAGAGCAAAGAATAATACATTGATAGGAAGTAACGATGTAAAAAATAAATTTAAAAGTGCAATGGATGATTATTTAGAAAGGACAAAAGATTATTTATAGGTGATAAAAATGGAAAAAGAAAAAAAAGAACATAAAACGTTTAGTATAATTAAGAAAGTATTTAGTACTTTGTTCTTTATATTATTGGTGGTATTTATATTAGCAGTATGTTTACAAAGATTTAGTGGTAATAAAATATCATTCTTTAATTTAAGAATGTTTACAGTCGTTTCTGGTTCAATGGAACCAAAGTACTCAATAGGGGATGTATTAATATCTAAAAAGATTGATGCTAGTAAAATTAGAGTTGGCGATACAATTAGCTACTTAGGAGAACAAGGGGACTTTAATGGGAAAGTTATTACCCATCAAGTTACAAATATTAAACAAGATGAAAATGGTAGATATATTTTTCGTGCTAGAGGATTAGCTAATTTAGTTGAAGATCCAACTATATATGAAGAACAATTATATGGAAAAGTAATATATAGAGTATTCTTATTATCATTAGTTTATAAAATAGTAGGTACAAAAATAGGATTCTTTTTATTTATAGTAATTCCAATTGTAATAATTATTGGGGCAGAAATTATTTCAACTATGTTGGAAAGAGAAGAAAAAAGAAGAAATAAACTAAAAGAAGAATAAAAATATTGTAAATGCAAGGTAGGTGATATAAATGAAGAACAAGTATAAAAAGTATTTACGTATTAATATAATGCCTGTAATTTTTATAGTAGTTTCACTTATATCAGTAACTTTTGCATGGTTTGCATATACAGGATTATCAAATGTTAATACTGAAATAGGAGTAAAATCTTGGCATATTGAGTTAGATAAAAATGGAAAAAAAGTATCAAATGATATAGTTATTTCATTAGATAATATATATCCAGGTATGGAAACAGTCCATGAGTTAATTAATATTAAGAACTTAGGAGATTCAGATGCTACTTTAAAGTATTCAATAATATCTGCTAGACTTTTAGATAAAGAAGAAAACAACTTTTTAATTGATGATAATACTATTACTTCTGAATATGTTGAAGATCTATTATCACACAATTATCCTTTTCATATTAATATGAATTTAAGTAAAAATTATATTTTGGCAAAAAATGATCAAAGTAGTTTTGAAGTATCTATATCATGGCCATTAGATTCAGGCAATAACAATAGTGATAGTATTTGGGGTTCTGATGCATATAATTTTAAAAAACATGAAAATGAACAAAAAACTGCAGATTCAAACTATGAAATTAGATCATCTCTACAAATAGTAATAAGTGTTACGGCGGAACAATATATTGAAAATGATATTGCCAGTGATCCAAATTATAACTTAGGGGAAGAAATATTATTTGATGTTGTAAATAACCAAATATGTCAAGAAATAAGTAACACATGCATAAAAACTTATGTTATAGATATAAATAATAAACTTGAAGATGAAAAAGTAACTTTATTACCAGATCCAACTTCTAATTATTTAACCTCAAACTATGAGAATTATAACTCTACAATGTTAAACTTAACAAATGGATGGGAAGTAAATAAACGTCCATTAACAGTAAATGATATATTAAAAATAGTTTCCAAAGATATTACAAATTCACTTTTAGTAAGAGATAATATATCAGATTCACTTATAGGAAATCTTAATTATAATGATAGAATTAATACAGAAATTACTAAAGCAATTAATTCAAATGGATATTACAAGTTTATTAATGAAAAATTTACTTATTTATTATCAGATACATGTTATTGGATAAATACAGGTTATAATAATGAAAAAGTCTTTTCATATGAAAAGATTGACAATGTAAATTCTAAAATATTTGGGAATAGTAAAACTTCATTATGTAAGGTTATTCCAGTAATAGAATATATAAAGTAATAAATAAAAGTTTTAACTTCAACCAGTATAAAAATAGTTAATGCTTTTATAAAATTAAACATTTTATAAATAAAAAAAGCCATAATGGCTTTTTATTCATTTGGGGCTTCTTCTTCAACTACAGGATTTTCTTCATTATTTTGTGTTTGTGCTTGAGATTGTGTTATAACCTGTTCAAAACTTATATTTGCATTTATAGTAAATGTAGTGTTGTCACTTACAGCGGTTTCTCCTACTAGTGTATCTGCTGCATCGTCCATTGTTTCATTGCTTCCTTCATACCATTCAAAATAAACTCTTATAGTGAATGGACTAAATCTAAAGTTGTTTATATTTTTATTATAATTCAAGGTGTTAGTAATATTATTATCTTGTAATTCTATTACTTCTAAGGCATTACCTTCAATATATCCATCCGGAACTATTGAATACTTTGTAATCATTAAATCAGGCATATTTTCATTTGTAACACCCAATGTAATTGAGTAAGTAAATGAAACATCAACATTTGATGGATTAATCTGAATATCAAAATAACCTTTTGAAGAAGGAGCAACAACTCCTGATTTAACATTACTATTTTGTTCAATTACTGGAATAAAAGTTAATTCAGTAGATGAATTACTAGTTATATCATTGCTATTTACGAGAATTTGCCAATTTGCAAAAGATAAGTTAACATTACCAGTTGCATCTGAGACATATCTTGAATAAGTATTGCTCATCAAACAAAGAGCTACTGACAATGAGATAAACACCAAAATAATCTTTAGTTTTTTGAGCATATAAAAGACCCCTTTCTCTAATATAATTATAAGTTATTTTACACATTTTTTTAATACAAATACCAACAAATATGTAAATTTTACGTAAAACACAAATGTAAATAAAAATACCATAACATTTATATAAACTACCAAAAAAGGTTTTTTCTTTTCTATTTTTTTGGTATAATTAAATAAGAATTGTAGAAGGTGAAAATATGTATTTAAAAGAAATAAAAATTTCAGGGTTTAAATCATTTGCAGATAAGATTAATATAAACTTAGATAATGAAATTACTTGTATTGTTGGACCAAATGGTTCTGGAAAAAGTAATATAATAGATGCTGTTAGATGGGTACTTGGTGAACAATCAATTAAATCACTTCGTGGTACAAATAATATGACAGATGTTATATTTTCAGGTAGCAAAAGTAGAAATCCTTTAAACTTAGCAAGTGTTTCACTAATATTTGATAATAGTGACTCTTATATAAAGGTTCCATATTCAGAAATATCTGTAACAAGAAAAGTTTATCGTAGTGGAGAAACAGAATATTATTTAAACAATGAAAAATGTCGATTGAAAGATATAAACGATTTATTTATTGATAGTGGAATGGGAAAATATGCTTTTAATATAATTTCACAAGGAGAAATAAATAAGATTATTAGTGATTCTCCAACTGATAGAAGAATTATTTTTGAAGAAGCTGCGGGTGTATTAAAATATAAAAAAAGAAAAGAAGAAGCATTAAAAAAACTAGAAAAAACAAATGAAAACTTAAATAGAGTTCATGATATTATAAGTGAAATTGAAGGACAAATTGAACCATTAAAAGAACAAAGCATTCAGGCAAAAAAGTATTTAGATAACAAAGAAAAACTAGAAAGTATAGAAATAGCCTTAATTGCTAATGATTTAGAAAAACTAAATTTCTCTTTTCATGAAGGAAAGAAAACTATTGAAGATCTACAAAATAAAATTGTTGATCTAAGTACTAATACTACCAATAATGATATAGATATAGAACATAAAAAGGAAAAATTAATAAAGTTAAATGAAGAAATTACTTCATTTAATAAAGAGTATATAGAATTAACAAAAGAAGAAGAAAAAATAAATGGTGAAAAAAACATTATTAAAGAGAGAAGCAAATATGATAGTGAAGATTTAAAAATTCATGATAATGTTTCTCATTTAAAAGAACAACAACTTATTATTAATAATAAAATTTTATCGTTAAAAACTGATATAGATATTTTAATAAAACAAGGAAAAGAAACAACAAATAAGTTATTCCTAAAAACAGAAAAATTTAAAGCACTTGTATCATCAAAAAACATTCTTGATAATAATTTACTTAATAAGAAAAAAGATATAACTGATTTAGAATATAAAATAAAATATTTAAATGATTATATTGAAGAGGGTGGAAATACAAGCCCAAGTGTTAAAAAGATTTTATCAAATCCAAGAATTAAAGGTATTCATAATACTATTTCAAGATTAATTGAAACAGATGATAATTATGCATTAGCGCTAGATATTGCCTTAGGTGGTGCTAAAGACTATGTTGTTGTGGATAATCCAAGTATTGCCAAAATGTGTATTAATTATTTGAAAGAAAATAACTATGGAAGAGTAACTTTTTTTCCACTTGATGTTATAAAACCTAGAACAATAGAAAATGAGATATTAAATTTATTAAAAAAGGAACCAGGATTTATAGATGTTTTTGCATCGTTAGTACATTATGATTCAACATACTATAATATTATATTTAATCAATTAGGAAATGTTTTATTAGTAGATAACATTGATAATGCAAATAGTATTAGTAAAAAGATTAATAATCGTTTTAAAATTGTTACATTACAAGGAGAAATTATTAATGTTGGTGGATCAATTACAGGAGGTTCCATTAAACAAAGAAGTATTATTAATGAAAAATATGAATTACAAAGCTTAATTACAAGGCAACATATTTTAGAAAAAGAAGTAATTGAATTAGAAAATAAAATAGATGAAGAATCTAGAAAAATTAAAGAAGAACAACAAGTATTATTAGATTTAGAAAAAGAAAAATTATTAATTCAAGAAGATTTAAATAATAAAAATAATTCTTATGAAATGATAAAAAAAGAATATGAAGAAAAAGAACTAGAATTAGATAACTTAAATGATTTAATTAATGAAAATATTTCACAAGAAGAAGAAAAAATTGTTAACAAGTATTACGATGTACTAAATAAAAAAGAATTACTTGGTAAAAAAGTAGTATTAATAACAAAAGAAAAAGAAGATCTTACATCTGAGATTGAAGAACTACAAGCTAGCTTTAGAGTAAACAACTCTACAATAAGAGAACTAGAAAACACTTTAAAAGAATTAGAAATTAAAAATACAAGTAGAAGTGTAAAAATGGATAATTTACTTAATATATTAAGTGAAAACTATGAAATGACTTTTGAAAAAGCAAAATCAAATTATATATTGGAAATTGAAGAAAGTATTGCTAGAAAAAATGTAAATGATTATCGAAGAGAATTAAAAAATATAGGTACAGTAAACTTGGGTGCTATTGAAGAATATGAAAGAATTAATAAACGCTATGATTTTTTAATAAAACAAAATGAAGATTTAGAAAATGCTATTAAAACCTTATTATCAATTATTGATGAATTAGATGTTGTTATGAAAGATGAATTTTTTAAGACATTTAAAGAAATAGAAGCAGAGTTTAATAAAGTGTTTAGAGATTTATTTGAAGGTGGAACTGCTAAATTAAGTTTAACTGATGCAAATAATATTTTAGAAACAGGAATAGATATTAGTGTAACTCCACCAGGAAAGAAAGTTTCTGCCATATCACTATTATCAGGTGGAGAAAAAACTTTGACAGCAATAAGTCTATTATTTGCAATATTAAATATTAAAAAAATACCATTCTGTTTATTTGATGAAATAGAAGCAGCGTTGGATGAAGTGAATGTTGATAAAGTAGGTAATTATTTTAATAAATATGTAGGAAAAACACAATTGATAGTAATTACACATAAGAAAAAAACGATGGAATATGCTAATACATTATATGGAATAACAATGCAAGAATCTGGTGTATCAAAATTAGTTAGCGTTAAGTTAGTAGATTAAAGGTGATATTATGGAAAATAGTAGTTTTTCAATATGCATGAGGAAAATAATAGGAGAATACAAAGAAAACTATAAAGATGATAATTATGAGTTAGTAAAAAACGCATTTCATTTAATAGGATATTTTAACCATGGTATTATAAATAAAGTATATGAAATAATAAAAGAAATTAATTCAAAAGATATTTCTTATGATCAATATGGAGAAATACTAAACTTTTGTAATGATGATGAGCTTAAAAAAAGTGTTAGTATTTTCTTTATTAAAGAGGAAAATAGTTTTGAAATCTATAAAAACATAGAGTTTTATGTAGATGAAGATCTAAGTAATCAAGAAGAAGATGAATTTTTAAAATCAAAGTTAAAAAACATCAAAACAATACATTATAAATATAAATCAGAGATTCCTAATCAACTAGAAGAGATTTATTGCGATTCAACTGATCAAAAGGATACATCAAACTTTATTACTATTTATACTTACGATGAACTAGGAAAATTACAAACAGAGGAACAAGCAATAGATACAACTTACTATATAAATTATCAAATAGAGACATATAGAATACTTGTAGATTATTATAATCTAAAAATGCAACAATTATATTTAGACAGAGAAGAAGATATAGATAAGAAAAATTTAGCAAATGTTTATATGGAAGAAAACGATTATTTTTCAATGGAACAATTATTTTTAGATGAAAATGGTCAATATAATTATGAATTATATGATGAACTAATTATTAGATTAATGGAATATGATAGTAATATAGCAATTTATAATGAAAAGATTAATAAATATATTATTGGAGAAAATGCTCTTAGAGAAAAAAATAATCAAGAAAAAAGAGAAATATATTTTAAAACTACAAATTACGATGAAAATGGCAATGCTACAACATTAACTAGAAAAACAATAAAGTAAAAAGGAAGAAGATTTTCTTCCTTTTTAAATTGATCTGTATTTATCGGCATCCTTAAATGGATCATTTTTATTAATTTTATCAATAAATAAGATTCCATTTAAATGATCTATTTCATGCTGAAAAGCTATTGCTAATTCTTCTCTTGCTCTTACTTTAATTGGATTACCATCAAAATCAAATCCTTCAACAGTAATTCTGGCATATCTTGTTACTATACCATCTACTTCACGATTAACACTTAAACAACCTTCACCTTCATCAACATATATTATTTCTTCTGAATTACTAGTAATTCTAGGATTAATAATAACATAAGTTCTAAAGGTTTCTTTTATTTCTTGTTCATGAACTACAACAATATATCTTTTTAATACACCAAGTTGAACAGCAGATAAACCCATTCCTGGCCTTAAATCATATTTTTTTGCAAGTTCTTCAATTTGACTATTTGTTAAGTATTCAATCATAAGATCTATATTTTTTTTATCTTCTTCTGTCAATGGAAATTTAACTTCTTTACTTACTTTTCTAAGAATACTATTTTTTTCATCTAAAATATCTTTATTTAATAACATATATTATCACCACCAAAATCAGTTATATTTTACCATAAAAATAAAAAAAAGGAAATAGCAAACTATTTCCATTTATAAAAATATTAATTATTCCAATTTCTGCAACCAAGAATAATTATTAATAAAATAAATAATACTAAAATTATTGCATAATTACTGCCATATCCTCCGCCGCAGCCACAACTACTAGGGTATACTGGAGCACCACAGCAACCTCCTGGGTTACCATATCCTCCATATGAATTACCATAATACATAGACATCCTCCTTTTATTTATCTAGTATAGTTTATTATAATAGTAAGTTTTTTGACATTATAAAAAACCATTTTTTTAAATAAAGTTTTATAATGAGAAAATTTATGTTATTATATAATTGAGGATGATATGAAAAATATATTTAAAAACATTGATAAAAAATTATTTTTTTCAACAATAATCTTATTTGCTTTTGGGTTAATAATGATTTTTTCAGCGTCTAACGTAAAAGCATTTATGTTTGGAAATGATCCGGGAATATATTTTAGGAGACAGGCTATTTTTTTAGCAATAACTTTTATATTATGCATTATTTTTATAATAAAAATTCCTATTATTAACTATAGGAAGCTTTCTTGGCTAGCATTACTACTAATAATAGGGTCATTATTAGTTACACTTATTTATTCAACAGCAATAAATGCTACAAGTGGATGGATAGGAGTAGGAACTTTAGGAATCCAACCAAGTGAATTTGCTAAAGTAGTATCAATAGTATGGTTAGGAGCTTATTATGGAAATTTAAAGAAAGAAGATTTAGATGATAAGTTTAAAGTTTTTTTACCTTTATTTATTGTAGGAATAATAACTGCTATAATTATGATGCAAAATGATTATGGAACTGCAGCAATATATTTAGCAATATCATTATTTATTTTTATTTTGGCACCTGTTTCAAAAAAAATGAAAAATTATGTTGTAATAACAGGAGCAATTTTAGTGGCAACAATTGGTTTATTAATAGTAAGTGGCAAAGTTTCAATGATTTCGTCAGATAAGTTAGCAAGAATTAATTTTTTAGATCCTTGCAGTAGGTTTATAAATGAAGGAAATCAAGTTTGTAATAGTTATATTGCTATAAATAATGGTGGTGTTTTTGGTAAAGGGTTAGGAAATAGTACACAAAAATATTTATATTTACCAGAAGCGCATACGGATTTTATTTATGCAATTGTAGTAGAAGAGTTAGGGCTAATTGGCGGAATAGTATTAATCTTATTTTATATATTTGTTATAACTCGAATAGTTCTAATAGGAAAAAGAGCAAGAAGAAATGATCAAGCATTAATATGCTATGGAGCAGCGGTATATATCTTTCTACATATTGTTATAAATCTTGGTGGTGTAACAGGATTAATGCCAATAACAGGAATACCATTATCATTTGTAAGTTATGGAGGTAGTTTTGCTTGTTCAACATTGGCTATATTAACGGTAGTACAAAGAGTAAATTATGAAACAAATATTACAAAAAGTTAGGTGTAAGTAAAAAAAAGAATAACAATCTTATAGGAGGTTGTTTTTTTATGAAAAAAATACTAGAAAAAATTAAAAAAAATCAATTATTTTTTTATTCCATTGGAATACTACTTTTAATAATAATTATTAGTGAAACTTTTATCTTTTTTTATTTTTTTAATAAATTAAAAAATACAAATAAAACAGAATCTATTATTATGGAAAAAGAAGACCAAGTAATTGAAAAATTTATAGTTGATATTAAAGGAGAGGTTAATTCTCCTGGAACATATGAGGTTACATCAGATAATAGAATAATAGATGTAATTAAATTAGCCAAGGGTCTAACAAAAAATGCTGATACAAGTGTTAATAATTTAAGCAAATATATAGCCGATGAAATGGTAATTAATATTTATAGCAAAGAAGAAGTTAAAAATTTTGTTGCAGTAAAGGATAAAGAACAAGAAGTAATAAAAGCTTGTAATGACAAAAGTGTATCTAGTAATAATGGGTGCATTTGTAATGAAACATATAAAAAAGAAACAGAAAAAAATAGTAATTTAGTTTCAATAAATATTGCTTCTGAAGAAGAATTAATTAGCTTACCTGGCATTGGCTCATCAAAGGCACTTGCAATCATTGAATATAGAAAAAATAATGGTTTATTTACAACAATTGAAGATATAAAAAAAGTCACAGGAATAGGTGATTTACTTTATGATCAAATTAAGAACTATATTACTATATGATTTTTTATACTATATTATATTAGGAATAGCATTAATATATTTTTTAATTGTTAATAATTTTGTTATACATAAAAGTTATTATGAAGATAAAAAAATAGATAATTGTATAATAACCAATATTGTTAAAAAAGATTATGGAATAAAATTAGAATTATTTAACAGAGAAAGAATTCTTGCTTATTATTATATTGATAGTAAAGAAATTGCTAATTTTATTAATAATTACTCCCTTGGAGATAAAGTAAGTATAAATTACGAAAAGTTAGTTATTACAAACAATACCCTAGATAATACATTTAATAATAAAGAATATTTATATAATAAGCAAATATATAAAAATATAGAAATAAAACAAATATTATTAGTTAAAAAGAATAAAAATATCTTTTACTCAATAAAAAATTATTTATTAAATAGATCTTTTAAATTAAAAAAAAGTTATCCATATATATCTACATTATTATTTGGTAATAATAGTTATATAGAAAATGATGTATTAGACTCTTTTAGAGAGAATGGTATAAGTCATTTATTTGCAATATCAGGTACACATTTAGCAATATTTATATTTATTCTTGATTTTGTATTAAAAAAATTAAAGGTTTTAGAAAATAAGAGATATTTTATAATAATAATATTTTTAATTTTTTATATGTTTTTAACAAACTTTTCAATGTCAGTTATGAGAGCAAGTATATTTACTATTTTACTATTTATAAATAAAATATATTATTTTAATATTAAATCTAGTAATTTGCTTTTTTTAACATTAGCAATAATACTATTTATTAATCCATTAAATATATATGATATAGGCTTGCAATATTCTTTTTTAATTAGTTTAGGTTTAATTATAATAGGACCATATTTAGAAAAAGAAAAACAAATAAAAAAGTTATTAACAATTTCATTAATATCTTTTATAATATCTATTCCCATAACAATAAATAATTTTTATCAATTAAACTATCTTTCAATTATTTATAATATTTTATTTGTACCATTTGTTTCTATAATAGTATTGCCGCTTATCATGATAGGATATTTATTACCATTTTGTGATAATTTATTATATTTATTTATATCATTACTAGAATATTTATCTCTTTTTTTATCAAAAATAAATATATTTAAGTTTATATATTGTAAACCTTCTTTGTCAATAAATGTCTTATATTGGTTGTTAATTATAGTTATAATAATTAATTTTAAAAAGTGTAAAATTATATATTATTTACCATTACTATTACTTTTAATTATAAATAATATATGGGTTTGCAATAAAGAAGATTATTTGACATTTATTGATGTTGGTCAAGGCGATTGTATGTTATTGTCAGTAAATGACACATATAGTTTAATAGATACAGGTGGAATTGTCATGTTAAATGACAGTAAATATACATATAAATTGTCAAAAAATAAAATTATACCATATTTAAAATCAAGAGGAATAAAAAGAATAGATAACCTTATTTTAACTCATGGGGATAATGATCATATGTTGGAAAGTTATTATATAATAGATAATTTTAAAGTAAAAAATGTTTATTTAAATAGTAATAATACTAATAACTTAGAACAACAAATAATAAACCTTTCAAGCATAAAAAAAGTAACTATAAAGATTTTAAAAAAGAATGATATTATTAACTTAAATGGAATAAAGTTATATTCTTTAAACAAAAAACAAAAAAATGAAAATGATTCTAGTGTTGTTTTATATACTAATATTAATAGTTATAAAATATTATTAACTGGAGATATTTCAAAAACAATTGAAAAAGAAATAATTAATGAATATAATTTAGAAAATATACATATTCTAAAATTAGCACATCACGGATCAAAGACAAGTAGTGATGTGAATTTTTTAAAAAGACTTAACCCAAAATATTCCATTATCTCAGTAGGATTAAATAATAGATTTAATCATCCAAGCAAAGAAACAATTCTAAATCTAAACAAATTAAATTTAAATTATTATGAAACAAGTAAATATGGAAGTATAACATTTTATTTAAAAAAAGGAACATTTAAATATAACTATCCATAATATATATCAGACGCTAATCGCTAGTGATAAGCGTTCATATAGATGGAAGCTCCTTAGCTTTCAAAAAAAAGAGTTAAAATTCTTGATTAATAAAATCAGGAATAAAACTCTTTTTTTGTGTTTCGCCTTCTTGAACAAAAGCATTTCTAATTCCTAAATCATAGGCATAATCTATTATTTCATCATAAATACTATTTTTAATCCTATGATTTAGTTCTTCATATTGTAATTTTTTTATTGGAGTATATTGATTCATAATACTTATATAAATATCATCTTTGTAAGTATCATATAGATATTTAATAATTTTTTTTGAATCATCAATAAGACCAGGAAGCAATAAATGTCTTACAATAATACCTTTTTTCATAATATCATTTTCAAAAATAGGTTTACCAACTTGCCTATACATTTCAGTAATTGCTAAACTTGCATATTTTTTATAATCATTTGCATTAGAATATTTAATAGCATATAAATCATCAAAATATTTAAAATCAGGTAAGTAAATATCAATCAACCCATCTAATAATTTTAAAGATTCAACATTTTCATAAGAACTTGTATTGTAAACAATTGGAATAGTAAGGCCACTTTTTTTAGCAAGTTTTAAACCATCTACAATCAAAGGAATATAATGGGTAGGGGTAACCAAATTAATATTCAAAGCACCTTTATTTTGAAGATCTAAACAAATTTCACTAAATTTTTCAATGCTTATTTCTTTACCAATATGTTCACTTGATATTTTATAATTTTGGCAGAATATGCATTTTAAATTACAATAAGAAAAAAATATAGTACCACTACCAGATTCACCTGAAATGCAAGGCTCTTCCCAAAAATGAAGATCTGCTCTTGCAATTTTCATTTTATTATTAGCACCACAAAATCCAATAGTTTTTGTTCTATCAACCCCACAATTGCGTGGACAAAGTTTACATTTAGTTAAATCCATATAAATCACCAATAATATTTTAACATATAAAAAAGATTATCGATAAATAATATTTTTTGAATAATTTTTCTTTTATAAGTTCACTATTATTATGAAAGGAGAAATATGGCAAAACACAAAGTAGAAATAAGCGGTATGAATACAAGTGATATTAAAGTGTTAACAAGTAAAGAAACAATAGAACTATTTAAAAAAATGAAAGATGGAGATCCATTTGCTAGAGAAGATTTAATAAAAGGAAATCTTAAATTAGTTTTATCAATACTAAAAAGATTTAACAAAAGAGAAGAAAATATGGATGATTTATTTCAAGTAGGATGTATTGGTTTAGTAAAAGCCATTGATAATTTTGATATAAATCTTGAAGTAAAACTTTCCACATATGCTGTACCTATGATTCTAGGAGAAGTGAAAAGATATTTAAGAGATAATAATAGTATTAGAGTCAGTAGAAGTGTAAAAGATATTGCTTATAAAACATTAAAACTTAAAGAAGAATTAACAACTTTAAATGGAGTAGAACCAAGTCTAGAAGAAATATCAAAACTATTAGAAGTAGATTTGTTTGAAGTAATTAATGCTTTAGATTCATTAATACCACCAGTAAGTTTATTTGAACCAATATATAATGATGGTGGAGATACAATTTACTTATTTGATCAAGTTGAAGATAAAAAGAATAATTCAGATTTAGATACAAGTTTATCACTAGAAAAAGCTATTGATAGATTATCAGAAAGGGAACAATACATTTTAGATCAAAGATTTTTCATTGGAAAAACACAAATGGAAATAGCAGAAGAAATAGGAATTAGCCAAGCCCAAATATCAAGATTAGAAAAAAATGCTTTAACAAGAATAAAAAAGCAGTTATAAAAAACTTTTAATCATAAAATTAAATAGGTGATTATATGAGATTATCAGAGTTACAACATAAAGATATAGTGGATTTAAATGGCAGAAAAATAGGAAATATTATTGATGTAAAACTAGATAATGATGGGAAATTAATAGCACTTGTTATTGAAAGAGGAAAAAACATATTTAAAATTTCCAATAAAAATAATGAAGAAGAAATAAGCTGGGATAAAATAGAAACAATTGGAGAGGATGTAATTCTAGTAAGAATATAATATAAAGATAGAATAATACTTATATTAATGATATAATAAATTTATAATAAAAAGTACGTAAAATTTATATATAGGGTGATTGTATGTCAATATTTATAATAGGTTTTATATTTATATTTCTTTGTGGAAGTTTATTTCATTTTGTATACGATATAAGTAATCATAATAAAATAGTCTCTTTATTTGCAGCAGTAAATGAAAGTACTTGGGAACATATTAAGATGGCATTAACTCCATTTCTTATATGGTCATTAGTAGATGGATATATTTTGGGAAGTAATCCTAACTATTTTTTTGCTAAATTTGTAGGAGCAATATCAATAATAGTACTAATACCAATATTGTTTTATGGATATAAATCAATAACAAAAAAGTCTATTTTATTTATTGATATATTTATATTTTTTATATCAATACTTTTAGGACAATACTTTTCATATTTAATAATAAATATGAGTGAGGTTAGTTATTTAATAAAATATTTATCAGTTATAGGTTTATTAATAATATTTGGTATATATTTTATAGGAACAATATTTCCAATTAAAACTATTATATTTAAAGATCCTATAACTAATAAATATGGAGTAGCAGGACATAGTGAAATATTTTCTAAAAAAAATAAAAAATCATAAGTGATTTTTTTTTTATTACCTTAACAAAAAAACGACAACAATAAAAAATTCTGATTTACATTTTAAATTTTTATGATACACTTATAATAAGGAAGGAAGGTAATTATGAATAATAAAACACCAACGAATGATTCAACATTAAATCAAGAATCATATTTTGATGGAGGACTATTACAATTAATAGGATGGAAATTATTAGGAGGATTAATCACTACAATTACATTAGGAATATGTTATCCTTGGGCTGTTTGTATGGTTTATGGATGGGAAATAAAGCACACTGTAATTAATGGAAAAAGATTAGACTTCGATGGAACGGGTGGTCAATTGCTTGGCAACTGGATAAAATGGTTACTATTAACAATTATTACAGTAGGTATTTATGGATTTTGGGTTGGAATTAAACTAAAAAAATGGCAAACAAAACATACATTTTTTATCAAATAATAGAAAAGAATTAATTTAATTAATTCTTTTTCTTTAATTATTTACTTTTCTATGTTAAAATATTACAAGTTGGTGATTATATGTTAAAAGTAAATAATTTAGGAATAAGTTTTAATGCTAAATCATTATTTCAAGATGTAAACTTAGAATTTAAAGATGATAATTGTTATGGAATAATTGGTGCTAACGGAGCAGGAAAATCTACATTTTTAAGGATATTAAGTGGAGAACTAGACTCTACTAAAGGAGATGTAATTCTTGGTAAAGGTGAAAGATTGTCAGTTTTAAAACAAAATCATAATGAATTTAATGATTATACTGTTATAGATACAGTTATAATGGGTAATAGTGTCCTATATAATATAATGAAAGAAAAAGATGCTTTATATATGAAAGAAGATTTTTCTGATGAAGATGGTATTAGAGTGGGTGAACTTGAAGAAAAATTTGCAAATATGAATGGTTGGCAAGCAGAAAGTGATGCAGCAGTATTACTTTCAGGACTTGGTTTAAAAAATGAGATATTTGATTTAAAAATGAGTGAACTAAAAGATAGTGATAAAGTAAAAGTGTTAGTAGCGCGAGCTTTATTTGGAGATCCAGATGTTCTACTTTTAGATGAACCTACTAATGGATTAGATGCTAAAAGTAAAATGTGGCTAGAAGAATTTTTAATTAATTTTAAAAATACAGTTTTAGTAGTATCACATGATAGACATTTTTTAAATAAAGTATGTACGCATATGGTAGATATTGATTATGGAAAAATAACTTTATTTATAGGTAATTATGATTTTTGGTATCAAACAAGCCAATTACTTCAACAACAAATGAAGCAATCAAATAAAAAGAAAGAAGAAAAAATAAAAGAATTAGAAGATTTTATTAGAAGATTTAGCGCTAATGCATCTAAATCTAAACAAGCAACATCTAGAAAAAGGTCATTAGAAAAAATAAATTTAGATGAAATAGTACCTTCAAGTAGAAAATATCCATATATAAGTTTTGAGTATGAAAAAGGTTTAGGAAAAGAAGTAATTACTTTAGAAAATATAAATTACAGTGTAGACGGAAAAGTAATTTTAAAAAATATTAATCTTACAGTAAAACCAGATGATAAAATATGTTTAATAGGTACTAACGAAATAGCAAAAACTGCCTTATTAAATATTTTAGCAGGTACGCTTACTCCTGATAGTGGCACTATAAAATATGGATCAACTGTTAAATTATCATATTATGAAAAAAACCATGACAAGTATTTTAAAAAAGATTGTGATTTAATAGATTGGTTAACAGATTTTTCTCCAATTAAAGATGATACATTTGTTAGAGGCTTTTTAGGAAGAATGCTATTTTCTGGAGAAGATACATTTAAAAAAATAAAAGTATTATCAGGTGGAGAAAAAGTAAGATGTATGTTTGCAAAAATAATGTTAGAAAAGGGTAATGTTTTATTAATGGATGAACCAACAGATCATTTAGATATAGAATCTATTACATCTTTAAATGAAGGATTAATAAAATATAATAGTGCATTAATTATATCTACATATGATAGACAAATAATAGAAAGTGTTTCAAATAGATTAATAGAAATTAAAAAAGATGGAACAAAGAATGATAAACAAATATCTTATGAAGAATATATTGAAAAAATAGGACTTGATGAAAATTAAATTCATCAAGTTTTTTTATGA
>CAZCLV010000001.1:0-50400 GCA_964499645.1 uncultured Mycoplasma sp. | reverse complement strand
TAGCAAAGGAAATGGAATATATAAAGAAAATAGTGTAGATAGAAGTAAAATAACAGTAAATCAAAATATATGTGGAAGAACATTATATAAAGAAGCAATATTAAATGGAACAGATCCAGAAATATATCAAGGAATGATACCAGTAAAAATAGCAAGTAATGGAACAATAACAGTAGCAGATCAATATGAAGAATGGTATGATTATACATCACATGAATGGGCAAATGCAGTATTAGTAGATACAAGTAATGCAACAATAAAATCAAAATACTTTAATAATGATATGAGTTTAAAAGAAGATGTTGAAGGAACAACAGTAATAGAAAGTGAAATATTACAATATTATGTATGGATACCAAGATATAAATATAAATTATGGAATGTAACAGGACAAACAAGTACCAATCAATTTGCAATAGATATAGTATTTGAAAATAAAAATGTAGCAAAATCAACAGGTTCAACAAATAATACATATTTAACACATCCAGCATTTACATTTGGAACAACAAATCTAAATGGGATATGGGTAGGAAAGTTTGAATCAAGTGGAACAACAAGTAATGTAACAATAAAACCAAATATGACATCATTAACAAATATAAAATTAGGAGAAATGTTTGATGCAACAAGAGGAATAGAAACAACTTCAAAATATGGATTATTAGCAAGTGAAGTAGATACACATATGATGAAGAATATGGAATGGGGAGCAACAGCATATCTATCAAGTTCAATATATGGAAGATATACAAATACAACAACATGTATAGCAACAGGATGTGAAGTATGGATAAACAATGTAAATACTTTAGAAAGTGGCACATATGGTCCAACAATAACAGGATGTTCAGGTTCAACTAAAGATGCAGAAGTTGCCAATAGTATGAGTGCATGTGCATCAAATTATGCTTGGAATCAAAATGGAGTAAACGCATCAACAACAGGAAATATAACAGGAATATATGATATGAGTGGTGGAACATGGGAATATGTAATGGGAAATATGAAAAACACAAGTAATCAATATTATGCGTCAAGTTCTGGCTTATCAGATCCAGGTCCAAAATATTATGATAGTTATGCAAATAACAACAATTCAACAACGGGAAATACTGATCATGGTAGAGGACTTCTAGGAGATGCAACAAAAGAAACATTAGTTACATATGGTGGTTCTGATACTGGAGGATGGAATGGTGATTGGGCTACTTTTCCTTACAGTGGTTATTCTTGGTTCATACGTGGTGGTAGCGAGAATTATACTTCCAAGGCAGGCTTGTTTTCTTTCGGTAAAAATGTGGGTTGCGCTATTACACGTTACGGTTTCCGTACTGTAATGACAACTAATTAAGAAGAGTAATCTTCTTTTTTATTAAAAAAATAAAATACTTATAAAAAAAACTTTATATGTAGTACTTTAATAATAAAAATACTAAAAGTAAGTATGAAAAAATAAATTTTCATACTTTTTTTGTGTTAAAATCTTATTTTTGGCCATTTTACAAAGAAAAAAAGATATGTTAAATTATCAAATCAAGGAGGGTTTTATGAATAAATTAAATTATTTTATAATAACATTTTTTATATTTTTTATAAGTATTTCAGCAAAAGCAGTATCTTATAACAGTGGAAAATTATATGATGTTTATTGGCAAGAAGCAGGAGTAAATGTTTTTGCAAAAGATACAACTTATAATGCAATGGATTATAATGGTATTATGTCAATGTCTAATCAAAATAATTATGTGCATTATTGTATTGAACCAGAGACATATATGCAACATAAATCAGAAGCAAAAACAAATACTCATTATGTTTATACAACAGATCAAAATATAATAAAAAATTCTAGATTAAATCAAACAACATTAAATAAAATAAAGTTATTAGCATATTATGGATATCAATACCAGGATAATGTTATAAATCATTCATCTAAAAAATGGTATGGTATAGCACAAGTATTAATATGGAAATTATTAAGAAATGATATAAAATATGTTTTTAAAACATCAAGAAATGGTACTACAAATACTAGCTTATATTTAAGTGAAATAAATGAATTAGAACAATTAATAAATAATCACGATAAAAAACCTAGTTTTAGTAATGAAAGTATAAAATTAACTTTAAATAATTCCATTATTTTAGAAGACACTAATTTAGTTTTAAATAATTATTATATTAATACAGATGAGCATTTAGATTTACAAGTTAAAGATAATAAACTATACATAAAAGGTCTAAAAGAAGGAACAGGAACAATCAATATATATAGACCAAAACTAACTAATGAAATAACTTTATTTAAAAGTAGTTCACTTCAAGATTTAATAACAAGAGGAAATATAAATAATGAAGATATAAAAATAAATTATTCTATTGAAGGAAAAACTATTACTATAAAGAAAATTGATGCTGATAGTAAAACATTTAATGATAATCTAAAAGGCTCGGTTTTTGAATTATATAATGATAATAATGAATTATTACAAACTATTAGTATTAATAATGAAAATGAAACATTTATATTACCTTATGGAAAATATTATTTAAAAGAAATAAAAACCAATATACCTTATAAAATAAATGAAGAAAAAATAGAGTTTGAAGTAACAAGTGAAACTAATAATATTGTTTTAGAAATACCAAATGAAAAAATAAAAGGAATATTAAAAATATTAAAATTAAAGGGTGGTCCAGAAGAGCATTTAATGAAAGAAGTAGAAGCTATTTTTAAAATAACAGATGAAAATGGTAATAATGAGACTATTAAAACAGATGAAAATGGTGAAATAAAAGTAGTTTTAGTTTATGGAAAATATAATATAACTCAGATAAAAGGAGAAGATGAATATGAATATATAAAAGAATTTCAAGTTAATATTACTGAAGAAAAAGAATATTATTATGAATTAAAAAATTTAAAAAAATCAAAGTTAGTATTTACAAAACTAGATTATTCAAGTAATAAACCATTAAAAGATGCAGAAATAGAAATATATGATGAAGATAATAATTTATTACATAAATCATTAACAGATAAAAATGGCAATATAATAATTGAAAAAATAGATATTGGTAAATACTATATAAAAGAGGTAACTGCTCCAAAGTACTATCGATTAAATAAAGAATTATTATGGTTTGAAGTACAAGAAAATGGTTTACTAATAAAAGTAGATATGAGTAATGAAAGAAAAGAAGGAATACTAATTTTTAATAAAGTGGATTTAGAAACAGGAAATCTTTTGAAAGATGCAGCAATAGAAATATATTTTAAAGAAAGTATGGAATTAGTTTTTTCTGGTAAAACAAATGGAGAGCCAATAGTGCTAGATACCTTAATAGCAGGAACTTATTATATAAAAGAAAAAGAAGCTCCTAATGGATATTTATTAAATAAAAATAATATTGAGTTTGAAATAGAGGAAGACAATCAAGTAGTAAAAGTAATTATGACAAATGAAAAGATTAAAATACCAGAAACAAGCATATCAAAAGCTTATTTAATTATTCCAATTTTAATAATTTTATTATTTATGAGTTCAATAAAAAGATATGAAAAAAATTAAATTAATACTAATAATTGTTTGTATATTAACAATAAATTATAAAATATATAAAAACTATAATTTAAAAAATAAAGAGGCTGAAATAATAAATATAATAAACCAAATAAAAGATAAGAGAGTAAACATAAATAAAAATGAAATAAACAAAGACAAAACTTATTTAACAAAGAATTATTTGGGTTATATAAAAATAGATAAATTAGGCATTAAAAAACTAATTAGTTATGGTACAGATAATAATATTTTAAATAAAAATATTGTAGGAATGCATAAAGCATCTGCAAATATAGATGATAGTTTTGGCAATATAATTTTAGCGGGCCATAATAATGAATATGTTTTTAAAAAACTATTTAATTTACATATTGGTGATGAAATAATTTTGGTTTCGCATATTAAATGTTATAAATTTAAAGTATATAAAATCAATATATATAATTTAAATAATTATTCATATTATAAAAATAATAACTCTGATAAAATATTAACATTGATTACATGTAAAAGTAAAAATTATAGATTAGTTATTACTGCAAAAATTATGTAAAAATGATAATAAATGTTTTTTAAACAAATTTTTTATAGTATAATAATATAAGTATTAAAAAAGGCGTGATATAAATGGAAGAACAAATGAATGAAAAAGATGTTATTGTAATGAAATTATTACATTATTTTATTACAGAAAAAAATTATAATCCAGTTATATTACATGGCGCAAAAGATGAAATATGGCTTGAAAATATGAACTCTGATTATAAAATAGTAAGAATTGTCTCAAATTATATTCATAACAACGAACAATTGGATTTTGATTTATTTAAGACAACAAAAATAGTAAAAAATATTAAGAAGAGAACATTAAATATAAATTTCGAAGTATTAAGTATCTTTACTGATCTTGGAGAAAATGTCGAATTACAATCTAAAGATCATATTGAATGTATATATTTAAAAGATGAAAAAGATGTTAAAAAATACAATTTCTTATATAAGCATTTTCCAGATATTGATAAAAAATTAACATTTACAGAAAAAGGAATAAACTTATTTGTTAAGATAACTTCTGATATAAATGAAAAAAATAAAAAAGAAGCTGAACAAGCAGAAGAAATATTTAAACAAAAGAAACCGGTAATTACTACAGCATTAATTATTATCAATGTAATAATATTTATTATTGGATTCTTATTTAATCAAGGAAACTATTTAGTGGCAAAATATTCTACTTATGGTCCTACTATTAGAATAGGACAGTATTATAGATTACTAACAGGAACATTTATTCACATAGATTTTTTTCATATATTATTTAATATGTATGCATTAAAAGTAATAGGAGAACAAGTAGAAAGCTTTTTTGGCAAGTGGAAGTTTTTATTTATATATCTATTTAGTGCTATATGTGGAAGTCTATTATCAATATTATTAAGTGGAGATATTCCAAGTATTGGAGCAAGCGGAGCTATATTTGGTTTATTTGGAGCAATGCTATACTTTGGTTATAATTATAGAGTTTATTTAGGAAATACTATTATTAAACAAATGGTTCCTATTATATTAATAAATTTACTTATTGGGTTTATGTCAACTGGTATAGATAATTTTGCACATATAGGTGGTTTAGTAGGTGGACTTTTAATTTCTATGGCTGTAGGATTAAAAAGAAAAATTAAATTTAAAGATAATATTAATGGAATTATATTAGTTGTAATTTATTTAGTATTTTTAATAGCAATGAACTTTTTCAGCAAATAAAGACTTATGTCTTTTTTTGTTGCTAAACAATTATTTTCGTGATAAAATAAATATATAATTTGGATGAGGTGATATTCATGGGTGATGATGGAACAATAATTTTTAAAGTTGATGATATGGAAAACTATATGATTACTGAAACCTTAGTAAAAGTAAGAAAAGCCCTTGATGAAAAAGGATATGATGGCATTAACCAAATCGTTGGTTATATAATAAGTGGTGATTTAGCATATATTTCAAATTATAAAGATGCTCGTAAAAGTATTCAAAAACTTGAAAGAGAAAAAATAGTGGAAGCTCTATTAAAAAACTATTTAAAGGACCTAAAATGAGATATTTAGGATTAGATTTAGGTACAAAAACATTAGGATTATCTTTATCAGATAAAACAGGAATGATTGCTAGTTTTTATAAAAATATTAATTATAAAAATATAGATAGTTTAATAAAAGAAATTCATGAAATAGTAGAAAAAGAAAATATAGATAAACTAGTTTTAGGCTTACCAAAGAATATGAATAACTCATTAGGAGAAAGAGCAGAGGAAACAATAAGGTTTAAAGAGCAACTGAGTAATTTTTTAAAAAAAGAAGTAATTCTTGAAGATGAAAGATTAACTACAAAAGTAGCTGAAAGTATTTTAATCAAAGCAGATTTATCAAGAAAAAAAAGAAAAAAAGTAATAGATGGTTTATCGGCCGTCGTAATACTTCAATCATATTTAGATAGAAAGGAAAAATAATATGGAAAAAAAAGAAGAATTAAAGGAAGATATGTTCGTTGGATTTAATGAAAAGGGAGAAGAAATGACTTTCTATAAGCTATTAGAATTTGACTCAACAGAAACAGGTAAACATTATTTAGCTTATACTGATAATACAACAGATGAAAAAGGTAATTTAAAAGCTTATGGATCAGTAGTAATTAAAGATGGTGACAATGTTAAGTTAGAACCAATTGAAACTGAAAAAGAATGGAAAGTTATTGAAATGGCACTTAATGTTCTTCAAGAAGAAGTAAATAATGAAAAATAAAAAGTTATTTATAACTTTAATTGTAATAATACTAAGTATTATTACAATTTCTTTGTGTTTAATCATATTTTTGCTATCCCCTGTATCAAAGAATAGTGAAGAAAAAAAGATTATAATACCAAGTGGCTCAAGTTTCTCAGACATAGCACTTATTTTAAAAGATGAAAATCTAATAAAAAATGAAAAGTTTTTTAAATTATATCTTAAATTTAAAAAAGTTAATAATATCTATGCAGCTTCATACTATCTACGTCCTAATATGAATATAGAGGCAATAGTAAATACCTTACTTGAAGGTGGGCAAAATGAAAATGAGATAGAGATTACTTTTAGGGAAGGACTAAATTATCGCAACATTGCTACAATTATTGCTAATAATACTAATAATACCTATAATGATGTATTAAATGTTTTAAAAGATGAAGATTATATTAATTCATTAATTGAAGAATATTGGTTTCTAACAAATGATATTAAGAAAGGTGGAATATATTACTCTCTTGAAGGATATTTATTTCCAAATACATATAGATTTAATAGTAAAGATGTGACCGTAAAAGAAGTATTTAAAATAATGTTAGATCAAACAGAAAAAGTATTAGGAAATTATAAAGAAACAATTACGAATAGCAAATATTCTGTTCATAAATTAATTACATTGGCCTCTATTACTCAATCAGAAGGATATAATGAAGAAGACTTTAAAAACATAGCAAGTGTTTTTTATAACAGAATGAATTCAGGTATGAGTTTAGGAAGTTGTGTTACTTCTTATTATGGTGCAAAAAAAGAAATGACAGAAGAATTACTTATGAAAGAAATAAATGGTAAAAATCCATATAATACAAGAGGCACATATGCAGTTAGCTTTCCAATTGGACCAATTAGTAATCCAGGAGTAAAAGCCATTGAAGCAGTAGTAAGTCCAATAACTACAAAATATTATTTTTTTGTTTCAGACAAAAATCATACATTATATTTTACAAAAACAAATAGTGAACATGAAGCAAAAATAAGTGATCTTCAAAGAAAAGGATTGTGGTTAGAATGGTAGAAGAACTTTATAATAAAGTTAGAACAATAAAAAAATATGCAATTGAAAACAACGTTCCAATTATTTTAGATGATAGTTTAGATTTTCTAATAGGGTATCTTGAAAAAAAACAAGTCAAAACTGTTCTTGAAATAGGAACTGCTATTGGATATTCTGCTATAATGATGGCATTATCAGATGATAATATAAAAATAACAACAATAGAGCGCGATAAAGAAAGATATCTTGAAGCAGTAAAAAACATTAAAAAAATGGGTTTAGAAGAACAAATAACATTAATATTTAATGATGCTTTGGATACAAAAATAAAAGAAAAGTTTGATTTAATTTTTATCGATGCTGCCAAAAGTAAAAATGAAGAAATATTTAATCATTTTGAAAACAATTTAAATTCAAAAGGTAGTATTATTACAGATAACTTAAGTTTTCATGGATATGTAGAAAAAGAGATAACTGAAATTACAAATAGAAATATACGTGGACTTGTAAAAAAAATAAAAAAATATATATCTTTTTTAGAAAATAATGTAAAATATAAAACGGTATTTTATGAAATTGGAGATGGAATTTCAATTTCTGAAAAAAGGATGTAATAAAAATGAAAGTAATTGTAAAACCAATTAATATCAAAAACTTAGATGAATACATTAAAATGGGAGCAAAAGCTTTCTTTTTTGGTGTAAAGAATCTTTGCGTTGATATAACAAATCAAATAAACATAAACGATTTAAAAAAAATAAAAAAAAGGTATCCTGACATTGAAATATTTTTATCAATAAATAGAAATATATTTAATAGAGATTTAGTTAAATTAAAAAAGATTTTGATAGATATTGATAAACTAAATATTAATGGAATATTCTTTTATGATTTAGCTGTTTTAAATTTAAAAAAAGAATTAAAACTAAAAACACCATTAATTTGGAATCAAAATTTTTTAGTAACAAATTATGAAACATGTAATTATTATCAAAAAAAAGGAGTATTTGGAGCTCTATTATCCTCTGAGATAACTCTTGAAGAAATTAAAGAAATAAGAGAAAAAAGCACAACAAATATTTTTATTAATGCTTTTGGATATCAACTGATGAGTTATTCTAGAAGATTATTAATAAGTAATTATTATAAATTTATTAAAAAAATTAATTTAAAAAAGCAACATTGTATGTGTGAAAATAATGATAATTTTATAATAAAAGAAGAAAAATATGGAACTGCTATATACTCAAAAAGCCTTCTAAACCTTATAAATGAGTATGAAGAACTAAATAATATAAATATTAATTATTTAATATTAGATGAAAAATTTGTACCAAAAGATGTATTTATAAAAACATTACAAAACTTTTTAAATAATCAAAAAGGAAAAATAGATACTTGTACAGGATTTCTATATAAGCCTACTATTTATAAGGTGAAGAAATGAAAAATAAAATAGAATTATTATCACCAGCAGGTGATTTAGAAAAATTAAAAATTGCCTTTCTTTATGGAGCAGATGCCTGCTATATTGGTGGAAAAGATTATAGTTTAAGAGCAAATGCAAATAATTTTAGTATTGAAGAAATAAAAGAAGCATGTTTATATGCTCATAAATTAAATAAGAAGGTATATGTTACAGTTAATATTATTTTTCATAACGAAGATCTAAAAGGAATAAAAGAATATTTAAAACAACTTGAAAAATGTAATGTTGATGGTGTTATAGTAGCAGATCCTGCTTTAATACCAATTATAAAAACAAATTATAAAAGTTTAAAAATATGTTTAAGTACTCAAAACTGTACTACTAATGTTGAAAGTGTTAAATATTTCTTAAATGAAGGAGTGTCAACAATTGTTTTAGCAAGAGAAGTATCAAAGAAAGAAATAAAAGAAATAAAAGAAAAAACAAATGCAAATATAGAAGTATTTCTTCATGGAGCAATGTGTACTAATTATTCAGGAAGATGTGTCTTATCAAATTACTTTACTAATAGAGATGCTAATCGTGGTGGGTGTGCACAAGTATGTAGATTTACTTTTGATTTAGATAAAAAGCGAAAAACAAAATTTACAATAGCTACAAAAGATTTAATATTAGCAAAACACATACCAGATTTAATTAAAATAGGAGTAAATTCATTAAAAATAGAAGGAAGAATGAGAAGTGCATATTATATTGCAACAGTAATTAGTAGTTATCGAAATTTAATTGATGCATATTATAATAATAACTTTAATAAGAATCTATTAAAAGAAAATATTAAAATTTTACAAAGAGTAGCAAATAGAGAGTCAACAAGTCAATTTTTTAATAAAGAAGCTTCTTATAAAGATCAATACTATCTTGATCGAATGGAAGTATCAAATCAAGACTTTTTAGGAATAGTTTTAGATTATGATACTAAAACAAAAATGGCAACTATAGAACAAAGAAATTATTTTAAACCAGGAGAAAAAGTTAATTTATTTGGTCCTAATGGCGTTAATATAGATTTTGTAATAGATAAAATATATGATGAAAACATGGAAGAGTTAGATTGTGCTAGACATCCAAAAGAAATTTTAAAGATAAAAGTTCCTATAAATATAGAAAAAAATTCTATGATAAGAGTAAAATTTTAAGAGGTATTATAATAGTTTTCCTTGACAAAACACAGCAAATATAGTATTCTTTTAGAGAACGAAAAATTAATGAGGTGAGAGCAAAATGACAGAAAAGAAAGAAGTATATCTTACAAAAGAAGGTTATGAAGAAGTTAAATCAGAGTTAGAACATTTAATTAATGTTGAAAGACCTGAAAATATAAATGCTATAAAGGAAGCAAGAGCATTAGGGGATTTATCTGAAAATGCTGATTATGATGCTGCCAGAAATGATCAAGCTGAACTTGAAGCTAAAATTAAAAAACTACAAGCAATTGTAGATAATGTAACAATTATTGAAGAAATTAATACTGATAAAGTAAGTGTAGGAAATACTGTAAAAATTTCTTATGTTGATGATCCAACAGATGTTGATCAATATAAGATAGTGGGAAGCCAAGAAGCAGATCCATTTGAAAGTAAAATATCAAATGAATCACCAATAGCAGTTGCCTTATTAGGACACAAAATAGGTGATACTGTTTCAGTAGAAAGCCCAAATGGAAGTTACGAAGTAAAAGTAATTGAAATTAAGTAATTAAAAGGAAAATGGAATATTTTTCTTTTTTTTGTAAAAAAACACAAAAATATCATAAAAATGACATAATAATTATGATATACTAAATAATGAAGGAGTAGAATTATGAGAGTATTAGTAAAAATTAGTGGTGAAGTATTAAAAGAGGATAATAACATTTGCGATTCTATGTTAAAGAAAGTTTTAGATGATGTTAAACTATTAAAAGATAATAAATATGATGTTATTTTAGTAGTAGGTGGAGGTAATTTTTGGAGAGGTAGAAATAACTTAGATATTGATTCTACAATATCAGATCAAATTGGAATGCTAGCAACTGTTATGAATGCTTTGGCAATTAATAACTATTTAAATAATAATGGAATAGTATCAAATATTTTTTCTGCATTTGAAGTAGAAGGTATTATAAAAAAATATAATGAATATGATGTTGTAAAAGCATTAAGAAAAAATAAAGTAATAGTATTAGGAGGAGGCCTTGGAGTTCCTAATTTTTCTACAGATATGGTAACTATAGAAAAAGCTATTCAATTAAAAGCAGATAAAATAATTATGGCAAAAAACATTGATGGAATATATGATAAAGATCCAAAATTAGAAGGAGCAGTAAAAAAAGATGAAATTACGCATGAAGAACTTTTATTAAATCAAATAAAAGTTGGAATAGAAAAACAAGGAGTAATGGATTTTGAAGCATTAGCTACATTAGCAAAACATAAGATACCTTTATACTTATATAGTGCTAAAGATAAAGAAGGCTTACAAGCAATAATAGATGGAAAGAATAAAGGTACAACTGTAATAACAAGATAAGGAGAAATATGAAAAAAATATTAATATTTTTAATATGTTTTTTAAGTTTTATAAGTTATACTTTTGCTTATACAAAAGCACCAGTAGATATTACAAAGATGAATATATATGAAATACAACAAGCAATTGATGATGGCTATTTAACATATGAATCATTAACAAAAATGTATTTAGAAAGAATTGAAACTTATGATAAAGATTTTCATTCGATAATTACAATAAATGATAAAGCAATAGAAGAAGCAAAAGAAAAAGATATTGAATATCAACAAAAGGGAAGAACATCTATTTTATTTGGAATACCAATTGTTGTAAAAGATAATATTGATGTTTATGGAATGCCTACAACAGCAGGATCTAAAACATTAAAAAATTCATATCCAAAAGAAGATGCCAAAATAATTAAAAAATTAAAAGAACAAGGAATTATTATTTTAGCAAAAACTAATATGAGTGAATTTGCTTTTTATGCATCTAACTCAGTAAGCTCATATGGAACAATAAGAAATGCTTATAATACAGCATATACTAGCTATGGCTCATCAGGTGGAACAGCAGTAGCAGTATCATTACAATTTGCAACTCTTGGAATTGGAACAGACACAAATGCTTCATTGAGAGTTCCATCTAGTACTAATAATGTTATAGGATTTAGACCATCACTTGGACTATTAAGTGGAGATGGAATAATTAAATATGATGTAACAAGAGACACAGTAGGTGCTATAACAAAAACAGTAGAAGAAAATGCTATTTTATTAGAAAATATGACAGACGATACAGTTAACTATACTAATAATATTAAAAATGCTACTTTTAAAGATATGAAAGTAGGAGTATTAACACAATTTTTAAATGGTGATAATTCTGGAATATATGGCACAGGATCTACTTATAGTGAAATAAAAAAATTAATGAATGATGCAATATCAAAAATGGAAGAACAAGGAGCAGAAATAGTAGAAATAGACAATTTTTTTAATTCAACTTATAGCAAGATAGAAAGTAACACAGTAGCAGGTTGGACTATGTGCTATGCTTTTAATAATTATATAAAAAACACTTCATCAAATATAAACAACTTTTATGAATTAACTTCTGCAAGTGGACATATTTATAGTTTATGGGGCTATGCTAGTGATTGTACAAGAAATATTTCTAGAATAAATGATTATGAGAATATAAAAGAGCCATACGATAAATATGTAAAAAACATTTATTCAAAATATGATTTAGATGTATTAATATATCCAACTACTAAAAATAAAGTATTAAAAATCGGAGAAGATGAAGACAATTTTGAGTCACCAAGCTATTCCATTGCCCCAGTTTTAGGATATCCAGCTTTATCAATTGGTTTAGGTAATGATAACAATGGATTATATTATGGTATGGATGTAGTAGGATTAAAAAATAGCGAAGAAACTTTATATCAATTTGCTTATCTTTATGAACAAATAAATAATACATATATCTTATCTGATTTAGCACAACCATTATATGAAGTTCCTGAAATAGTAAAAAAATTAAAAAACTTATATGAACAAAACCAAAAAAAAAGTATAATTTTAAAACTAAATTTTGATACTTATAAAGAATATAAAAAAATAGAAGAACAAACAGAAGATTTCTTATTTAATTATAATGATTATGCAGAGGAAAAACAAACAGCAATAAATTTATATGATAAATATAAAAATATAACAGATAAATTAGAGAAAAGTATAAATGTAGAAATTATAATAGTAATAATTTTAGGAGGATTATCTTTAATAATATTGTTTATAAAAAAGATAAAGACTTCTAAAAATAAAAATTTTAAGAAAATTAAATTTAAAAACAAGAAAAAAATCTATAATAAATAACAACTTTATAGATTTTTTTTAAAGCATTAAATGTTATAGCATAGACTATTTAAGTTAAATAAACACTTGCTCTAATTTAGCTAATAAGATATAATATTAAAAGACGAAGGAGAAATTAATATGGAAAAAAACAAAAATGTATTTGATGTAGAAATCAAAGTAGAAAAAAATGATTTTGAAGATGCTATTAAAAAAGCATTTGATAAAAAAGTAAATGAAGTAAAAGTAGATGGATTTAGAAAGGGAAAAGTACCTTTTGATGTTTATGTAAAAAAATTTGGTAAACAATCTTTATATATGGATGCAGTAGATATTTTATTACCAGAAGCATATAAAAAAGCACTTGATGAAGGAAAATATGAACCAATCGTTGAACCAAAAATTGATTTAAAAGAAATAAACGAAAATGGTTGTATCTTTACTTTTGTAATTACTACTAGACCTGAAGTAAAAATTAAAAAATATAAAGGATTAAAAGTAACTAAAGAAGAAGTAAAAGTAACTAAAGAAGAAATAAATGCTGAAATAGAAAATATGTTAAAAAAATATAGTGAACTTACTATTAAAGAAAAAGGTAATGTTGAACTAGGAAACATAGCTATTATTAACTTTGAAGGATTTAATAAAGGTGTAGCATTTGATGGTGGCAAAGCAGAAAACTATTCATTAGAAATAGGAAGTAATACTTTTATTCCTGGATTTGAAGATCAAATAATTGGTATGGCAAAAGGAGAAGAAAAGGATATACAAGTAACTTTTCCAAAAGAATATGCAGCACCAGAATTAAGTGGGCAAGAAGTAACATTTAAAGTAAAAGTTACTGAAATAAAAGAAAAATTAGAAAGAAAACTTGATAAAGATTTCTTTGAAGATTTAGGAATGGCAGATGTTAAAGATAAAGAAGGGCTAGAAAAAGAAATAAAAGAAAATTTAATGTCATCAAAAGAAATAGATGTTGAAAATAAATATGTTGATGATTTATTAAAAGAAATAGCAAAAACTACAACAATAGATATTCCAGAAGATTTAATCAATCATGAAGTTGAACATATGGTACACAGATTTGGTGAACAATTACAAATGCAAGGTGTTTCATTAGATGTATATTATGAAATGACAAAAACAAAAGAAGAAGATTTAAAAAACCAAATGAAAGAAGAAGCAAAAACTCATATTGAGTATAGATTTATTCTTGAAGAAATTCAAAGAATAGAAAATATTACTGTAACAGAAGAAGAAATAGATGAAAATGCTAAAAAAACTGCTGCTCAATATAATATGAACCCAGAAGAATTCTTAAATGCAATTGGTGGAATTGAATCAATGAAATATGAACTAGAAGTTAAGAAAGTAATAGATTTCTTAAAAGAAAATAATTAATAAAAAAATAAAGAACAATGAGTTCTTTATTTTTTGTCTTTATTTCCAATTTGTTCAAATGCTCTTAATACTTCTACTGGTAATGCAAATATTACTGTATTTGATTGATCACTACTTAAATCATTTAAAGTAGCAAGTGTTCTTAAATGCAAAGCACCAGGAGTTTCACTCATCTTTTTAGCAGCTTTTGCTAAATTATCTGAAGCTTCAACTTCACCAGCAGCTTTTGTTATAACAGCAGCTTTTTCTCTTTCTGCTTCAGCAACTTTTGCAATAACTCTTTTCATTTCTTCAGGAAGTGAAACATCTTTCAATTCAACATTTTCAACTTTAATTCCCCAAGGATCAGTTGCTTTATCAATTACTTCACATATTTTACTAGAAATAGTTTCTCTATCAGTTAATAATTCATCTAAAGTAACAGAACCAACAATATTTCTCATTGTAGTTTGTGCCAATTGACTAACAGCATAATAAAAGTTTTCAACTGCAATAATAGCTTTAGCAGCATCAAATACTTTATAATATATTACAGCGTTAATTTTAATGGAAACATTATCTTTTGTTATAGCATCTTGTTCAGGAACATCAACTGCTTTAGTTCTAATATCAACTTTTTTGTAAGATTCAAAAATTGGTAATACTAATTTCCATCCTGGTTTCATTATTTTTGCAAATTTACCAAATCTAAACTTAATACCTCTTTCATACTCGTTAACTTGCTTAATAGAACTCAATACAATAATAGCAATTATTCCTAAAATTACATATTTCATAATTACTCCTTTCTAATTAATATTATACATTTTCTACCATGTAAATACAATATAGATTGGATTTTTAAATTTACAATTAAATTTTTAAATGCTATAATGTTTTCGGAGTGATTATATGAAAAATATAATATTAATAAAATATGGAGAACTAACTACAAAAAAAGATAATCGTAAAATGTTTATAAATACTTTATATAATAATTTATATGAAAAACTAAAAAAATTTGATATAAAAATTATAAAAGAACATTGCCGTATGTATATAGAAGTAGATGAAAAAGATATAGATCAAGTTTTAAAAGTTTTAAATAATACTTTTGGAATTCATGCGTTTAATTTAGCATATAAAGTTAATACTAATAATGACGATATAAAACAAGAAATTTTAAAAAGATTAAAAGAAATTAATTTTAAAACTTTTAAAGTTAATACTAATCGTCGTGATAAAAACTTTCCTATTTGTAGTATGGATTATAATAAACAAATTGGTTCATTTGTATTAGAAAATATTAATGATATAAAAGTAGATGTTCATAATCCAGAAGTATATATTAATATAGAAATAAATGATTTAGATACTTATATTTATTTTAATGATATAAAAGGATTAGGTGGATATCCAGTTGGAGTAGGTGGAAAAGCATTACTTATGTTAAGTGGTGGAATTGATTCTCCAGTAGCAGGATATCTTACTTTAAAAAGAGGAATAAAAATAGATGCAATATATTTTGAAGCACTTCCTCATACAAGTTTAAATGCTAGACAAAAAGTAATTGATTTAGCAAAAAAACTTTTAGATTATTGTGGATCTTTTGATCTACATATTATTCCAATTACAAAATTACAAGAAGAAATATATAAAAATATAGAACCTACTTATATGATAACCATATTAAGAAGAATGATGTATCGCATAAGTGAAAAAGTTGCAAATAAGAATAATGATGTTGTTTTAGTAAATGGAGAAAGTATTGGTCAAGTAGCTAGTCAAACACTTCATAGTATGAGTGTTATTAATGAAGTAGTTAAAATACCAGTAATTAGACCAGTTGCATGTATGGATAAATTAGAAATAATTGATATTGCTAAAAAAATAGATACTTATGAAACAAGTATATTACCATATGAAGATTGTTGTACAATATTTGTTCCAAGACATCCAGTTATAAATCCTAAATTAGATAAATGTATTTTATACGAATCATTAATTAATTATGATAATATGATAGATGAAATAATGCAAAATATAAATACAATTAGAATAGATAAAAAAGAAGAAATAAATGAATTATTATAGGCATTAATTACCAACTCTAGAAATGTATAAAATTGTCAGAAATTCACATTCTATAAATGTATAGGAGGTGAATACTCGTGAATAATCAAAATAGAAAATTAGTTGTTCCAGGAGCTAAACAAGCTATTGAATCAATGAAATATGAAATAGCTAGAGAATTTGGTGTTACTTTAGGACCAGATACAACTGCTAGAGCTAACGGTTCAGTTGGTGGAGAAATTACTAAACGTTTAGTAGAAAAAGGTTTAGGACAAATGGGTAGTTATAGTTCTCAATCAAAATAATTAAAATATATGAAAGATAGATTATTTAAATCTATCTTTTTTTGTAAAAAAATAACAAAAAGTATCTAATTGAATTGGTTAATATGTGTTTATAATGTATAATTATATTAGGTGATAAATATGCTAGATGGATTAAATAAAGAACAAAAAGAAGCAGTTTTACATAAAGATGGACCACTTTTAATATTAGCAGGAGCAGGTTCAGGAAAAACGAGAGTTTTAACTACTAGAATTGCTTATCTTATAAAAGAACACAATATAAACCCTTATAATATATTAGCAATTACTTTTACTAATAAAGCAGCAAAGGAAATGAAAGTAAGAATAGAAAATTTAATTGGAAAAACAAGTTTAATAGCGTCAACTTTCCATTCTTTTGGTGTAAGAATATTAAGAGAAAACTATGAAGCTTTAGGATATTTATCTAACTTTAATATTATGGATAGTGATGATACTTTAACACTAATAAAAAAAATATTAAAAGATTTAAATTACGATCCTAAAACATTTAGTCCATATATGATAAAAAATAAAATATCTTCATCAAAGAATGAATTTATTATGTCAGATGAATATAAAAAATTTGTTCATAGTGAAGAGGATGATGTAATATATAAAGTCTATAAAAAATATCAAGAGATTTTATTTAAAAATAATTCAGTAGACTTTGATGATTTATTAATATTACCAATCAAATTATTTAATGAAAATCCTAGTATTTTACAAAAATATCAAGAAAGATTTAAATATATTTTAATAGATGAGTATCAAGATACTAATAGAGCACAATATTTACTTGTAAAAATGATAAGTGCCAAATATAAGAATTTATGCGTGGTAGGTGATGATTTTCAAGCTATCTATCTCTTCCGTGGTTCTGATTACAAAAATATTTTAAATTTCGAAAAAGATTATAAAGATTGCAAAACAATATATTTAGAACAAAACTATCGTTCTACTAAAACAATTCTTGAAGCAGCTAATGAAGTTATTAAACATAATGAAACTGGTAAGAAAAAAAATTTATGGAGTGAAAAAGAACAAGGAGAGAAAATTAACTATTATCGTTCATATGATGAAATAGATGAAGTATTTTATTGTATTAGAAAAATAAAAGATTTAATTGAAAAAAATGTTTCATTTTCTGATATTACAATTCTTTATCGTACTAATGCTCAATCACGTGTATTTGAAGAAGAATTATTAAAACAAAATATTCCATTTAGAATTATAGGAAGTTTTTATTTCTATTCAAGAAAAGAAATAAAAGATCTATTAGCATATTTAAGATTAATACACAATCCTAATGATGATATAAGTCTACTTAGGGCAATTAATACTCCAAAAAGAGGAATAGGATTAAAATCAATTTCAAATTTAGAACAAGAAGCTTCAATATATAATTCTAGTTTATTTGACACAATAAAAAGTGGAAAAGAATTAGAATTTAAAAATATTATTTTAGATTTACAAACTAAACAAAATGAAGTAACTTTAACAGAACTAATAGATTTAGTATTAGATAAAAGTGGTATGAGAGAAGCTTTAAAACAAGAGAAAACTTTAGAAGCTGATATAAGACTTGAAAACTTAGAAGAATTTAAATCTATAACAAAAGGATTTGAAGAAAGAGTGGGATTAATTTCTTTAGAAGAGTTCCTACTTGAAGTATCTTTAGTTAGTGATGCTGAAGATTATAAAGATGATCCTAATCGTATAACATTAATGACTATACATTCAGTAAAAGGATTAGAATTTCCTTATATATTCCTAGTAGGGTTAGAAGAAGGAATAATGCCACATCGTAATTCTATGGATAGTAATGATGAACTTGAAGAAGAAAGAAGATTAATGTATGTAGCAATAACAAGAGCAAAAGAAAAATTATACTTAACAAATGCTAAAAAAAGAATGTTATATGGACAAGAAACTGCTAATATTCCAAGTAGGTTTATTAATGAAATAGATGAAAATTTAATAGAATTTGAAAATTTAAATGATAAAAAAGTTGTCAAAAAAGAAAAAAATATATATACTGAAGATGTAGATTATTCTTATGGTGATAAGGTTTCTCATGAAAAGTTTGGAATCGGAGTAGTTATTGCTATAAATAAAGATATTATATCAATAGCATTTAATAAGAACATAGGAATAAAACAATTTTTAAAGAATCACAAAAGTATAAAAAAGATTGATTAGAAAAGGAGACTATTATGATAAGAAAAGCTGTTATTCCTGTAGCAGGATTGGGAACAAGATTTTTACCTGTTACTAAAAGTGTGCCTAAGGAGATGTTACCAATAATTGATATTCCGGCTATTCATTATATTATTAAGGAATGTTATTTAAGTGGGATTGAAGAAATTATTTTTATTACTAGTCCTTTAAAGCCAGAAATTAAAGACTATTTTTCTAGTAATAATTCTTATGAACAAAAATTAAGTGCTGAAAAGAAAACTAGTCTAAATGAACTAAATGAAATAATTTCTAAGATAAAGTTTCATTATATTATTCAAGAAGAAGCAAGAGGTAGTGGACATGCTATAGGATTAGCTAAAGAATTAATTGATGATGATTATTTTGCTGTTTTATATGGTGATGATTTAATGGATTCAGATATTCCTACTTTGAAGCAATTATTAGATGTTAATAAAACTAAAAATTGTAATGTTATTGGAGCATTGGATGTACCAAAAGAAAATGTTTCTAGATATGGCATTTTAGATGTTGATTACAATGGCAAAATAAACAAAATTGTTGAAAAGCCAAGCCTAGAAGAAGCACCTTCTACTTTAGCAGGTTTAGGAAGATATGTTGTTTCAAAAAATATATTTAATGTTTTAGATACTTTAAAAGCCAGTAAAGGCGGAGAATATCAATTTACTGATGCTATGAGTATTTTAATGCAACGAGAAAGTTTCTATGTTTGTAATATAAAAGGAACTTATTATGATATTGGTAACAAAGTTCAATATATAAGAGCCAATTTAGAATTAGGTTTAAAAAGAGAAGACTTACATGATGAATTAATGGCAATTTTAAAAAAGGAGTAACATGATTTGCGATTGTTTGGTTGAATTAGCTCATGTTTTTATTGATAAAACATTTACGTATAAAATCAAAAAAGAACATGAAAATAAAATTAAAGTTGGTATGCGTGTAACAGTCCCTTTTGGAAAACAAATTCTTGAGGGATTTGTTTTAAGTGTGAGACAATATAATAATGAAAAAGATTTAAAAGAAATTATATCACTTGTGGATACATATCCAATTTTAAATAATGAATTATTAAACTTAGGAGAATATATTAGCAAAACAACCTTATCAAGTTTAATGACATCATACCAAGCAATGTTACCTAAGGCATTAAAAGCCAAAAATAAAATAAACATGAATATTCTTTATGACAAATATATTACTATAAATAAAGAAATAGATTTAAGTACTATTAAATTAAATGAAACACAAGAAAAGATCATTAATTTATTAAAAGAAAATAAAATTATTTTAAAAGAAGAATTAAATAAAATATCTTCTAGTAGTGTAAAAACTTTATTAACAAAAAATATAATAAAAGAAGAACAAAAAGAACATTATAGATATAATCTAGAATATGATAATTATAAAGATTTTACTCTTAATGAAGAACAAGAAAAAGTATTTTTAGAAATAAAGAATAATTTAGATACAAATAAAACATATTTAATACATGGTGTTACTGGTAGCGGTAAAACTAATGTTTACATGAAGGTAATTGAAGAAGTAATTAAACTAGGAAAAAAGTGTATTCTTTTAGTACCAGAAATATCTTTAACACCTCAAATAATAAAAAGATTTACTTCAAAATTTTCTAAAATAGCAGTTCTTCATAGTGGTTTATCAGATGGAGAAAAATATGATGAATGGCGTAAAATAAAAGAAAATAAAGTAGATATTGTAATAGGGGCAAGAAGTGCTATATTTGCGCCATTGGAAAACATCGGTGCAATTATTATTGATGAAGAACATTCAAGTACTTATAAACAAGAGAATAATCCTAGATATCATGCTTTAGATATAGCAAAAGAAAGATGTAAATATCATAATTGTCCCTTAATACTAGGAAGTGCAACTCCATCACTTGAAACTTATGCAAGAAGTATAAAAGGTGTATATAAACTTTTAGAATTAAATACTAGATATAATAATCAAAAACTTCCTAAAGTGGAAATAGTAGATATGAATAAAGAATTTAAAAAAGCAAATAGTTACTTTTCAAATTCTTTAATCAACTCAATAAAAGAGAAAATAAATAATAATGAACAAGTTATTTTATTTCTTAATAGGAGAGGATATTCAAACTTTTTAACATGTAAGAATTGTGGTTATACAGAAAAATGTCCTTCTTGTGATATTAGTTTAACATATCATAAATCATCTAATATGTTAAGATGTCATTATTGTGGATATGCCACTAAAAGAAAAGAAAAATGTCCTGAATGTGGAGAAGATTTTAAAGACTTTGGATTAGGAACAGAAAAGGTACAAGAAGAATTAGAAAAAATAATAGATGGAGCAAAAATTATAAGAATGGATGTTGATACAACAACTACAAAGAATGCTCATGAAAAAATAATTAATTCTTTTATGAATAAAGAATATAATATTTTACTTGGAACGCAAATGATTGCTAAAGGATTAGATTTTCCTAATGTTACATTAGTAGGAGTAATAAATGCTGATATAAGTTTGAACTTTCCAGATTTTAGAAGTAGTGAAAATACTTTTCAATTATTAAATCAAGTATTAGGAAGAAGTGGAAGAGGAGAAAAAGAAGGAAAAGTTATTATTCAAACATTTAATCCAGATCATTATGCTATCAAATATACAATAAATCATGATTATATTGGATTCTATAATGAAGAAATGAATATAAGAAAAAAATTATCTTATCCTCCATATTTTTATATATGTTCAATTAAGATTATTTCAAAAGATTATGATTTAGCAAGTGAAACAAGTAAGAAAGTAAGTATGTATTTAAAAGATAATATAAAAAAAGATATTGTTCTTGGTCCAAGTGTCTGTAATGTATTTAAAATAAATAATAATTATAGATTTCAAATACTAATTAAACATAAAGAAGTAAATAATATAATTAATTACTTAACAGAACTAGAAAGACACTATTTTAATGATAAGAAGGTTAAATTAGAGATAGATTTTAATCCAATAAAACTATGAAATTATTAAATTTATAGGATTATCAATATTTATAATTATATAAAAAAGATACAAATTTTTGTATCTTTTATTCTATTCTTCAAAAAATCCTTGATTAATTAAATTAATTAAATCTTCCGTATAACTATCTTGTTTACTATTTGTAGTTGTAACAGGTTTTGTTGGTATTATTGGTTCTGCTATTGGAACATTTATTTTTTCTTCTACTTCTTTAACAATAGGAGTAGGCTTCACAATATTATTTGTTGTTGGAATAATAGTATCTTCCTTTTCAGGCACTTTTTCTTGTTCCATTTCAGGTTCTTTTATAACAATTTGTGGTTTTTCTGTAATTTGTTCATTTTTAAAATAACTCTTTGTTTTATTTTCTTCTCTGTCTAATTCTTTTTTAGCATTTATTTTACTTATAATTTCAGATTTATCATTTGCAAAGACATTATCAGTCTCATCATCAGCTTCAGCATCTATTATTCTAAATACTTCTTCAATAGTAGTAGTTCCATCAACTACCTTTAATAAACCATCTTGAAATAAAGTTTTGACTCCTTTTTGATAAATAAGTTTTTTTAATTCTGCTCTTGCAACGTTTTCGTTTATTGCATCTCTAACTTCATCATTTATTAATAATACTTCTTGAAGTGCAATTCTTCCAGTATAACCATTACGACATTCAGGACAACCAACAGGTTCATAAATACTTTGAACATCAGTTTTTAATATTTTTTGGAATATTCTTTTTTCTGCCTCAGTAGTAGGTCTTTGTTTAGCACATTTTTTACATAATTTCTTAGCAAGATTTTGAGAAATAATTCCCTTTAAAGATGAAGATAACAAATATCTTTCAACATCCATATCTAAAAGTCTTTCAATAGTAGTTAAAGAATTATTTGTATGTAGTGTAGATAAAACTAAGTGTCCAGTTATTGAAGCACGTATTGCTATTTTAGCAGTTTCACTATCACGAATTTCTCCGATAAGAATTATATTTGGATCTTGTCTTAATATAGATCTAAGTACAGTAGAAAAGTCTAATCCTATTTCTGGATTAACCTGAATTTGATTAATACCTTCAATATTCATTTCAACTGGATCTTCTACAGTAATTATATTTGTTTCTTCACGATTTAATCTTTGTAACATTGAATAAACAGTTGTAGATTTACCAGAACCAGTAGCACCAGTTACTAAAATAATTCCATTTGGGTTTGCCAACATATTTAAAATAACTTCATAGTTTTCTTTTGTAAAACCTAATGATTCAATACCTTCAAAACTCATTGAATAATCAAGAATACGAATAACTATTTTTTCTCCATAACTAGTAGGCAAGGCGGATACACGTAAGTCTAAATCTTTACCATTTATATTACTTTTAATAGCACCATCTTGTGGTAATCCTGATTCAGTAATATTCATACCATCAAGAAGTTTAACTCTTGTAATTAAATTTCTTTTATATTTATTTTCAATAACGGAAAAATCTCTTAAATCTCCATCAATACGCATTCTGATTTTTAAATAGTTTTCAGCAGGGTCAAAATGGATGTCACTTGCATTTCTAGTAACACCCTCAATTATGATATTATTAACTATGTCAACGATAGGAGTCGTTGTAAAATCATATTCCATCATAAAAATTTCCCTCTTTGTTATTCTTTTTAAAATAATCTAGTATTTATTCTAAAAATATTATATAATAAATCTAGAATATAAGCAATAAAAAAAGGTGATTGTTTTGAAAAAAAATAATAATAAGGGATTTATGTTGGTAGAATTACTTGCAGTTACTATTGCAATAATAATTGTATTTATATCAATTTACTCAAATTTTTTTCCTGCATTAGGAGAATATGAATCAAGAATGATATATAATAACATTGATGCACAATATTCAGGATTTTATGCTAGAGTGGTATATTTAAAAATGTTTAATGATAATACAACAGAAGAAACAAGCCTTTTAACAAGCATGAATTCACAAGATTATATAACACTTGTAACAAATGGAGAGTGTAACTCCAACCTTTTTTCAGGAGTAACTGGGTTTAATACAAGTTGTAATTCATATATGGAAAACTTAAATATTGAAGAAATAATATTTACAAAATATAATATTACAGAGTTAAAAAGTAATTATGATGGAACAGTATTTAAAAAATATATAAAGTACTTATCAAAAACTTCTGATAATGAAGATGGTGAACTATATAGATTATTAATTAAAACGACTGATGGTTATACAACAATGCCATTTTATTCAAAAATATGTAGTGAATTTAATTATGGACAATGGAATTATACAGTTAATGATTGTTCTTTAAATTATAGAACTGGTGGAACAAATAATTGGAGTGAATGGGGAAACGTTAGAAACTCTTGTAATACATTTGATACTTCAAATTGTGAAACAACTACTCCTGAAGAAAGTAATTATTTTAATTGTCAAGATGAAATTAATGGAGCATCAATTACAAAATGCGTAACAGTTACAGATAATGGTTCTTCAAACTGTTATGATGGTATAAATAATTTATTATGTAGGGCAAACTCTGCAACAAGTTATTCAAATATTACTATTGTGGGTGACCCAGTTAATGGTAACTGTAAAAATGGGGAATTAATGAATGTGTATAGATTTAGAGAGAATGCAGATAATGAACATAATGATGCGGCAAGCTGGGCAGTAAGTCCTTGTGAATAGAAAAGGTGGTTATATGGAAAAACTAAATAATAAAGGAATGACTCTTGTAGAATTGATTGTTTCTTTTGCTTTATTGATGGCATTAATATTAGAAATGTTAACAATTATTGTTAGTGTTAGAAATGCAACTAATGAAAGATCATTTAAAAAAGATATGTTAGAGTTCAAAACTACAATGACTGAAAGAATTAGTAGAGATTTAATTGAATATGGATACAGTTCAATGGGCAACTGTACTTTAGATACAGGAGAAACATCATCTAATACAGTTTGTAAAACAATAAGCTTTATAGATACTGAAAAAGAAAGCACTGAATTAAAAATAAATTTAGTAAATAAAACTATAAAATACAATAATATAGTTTATGATATACCTAGACAAGCATTTATTGAGTTTAAAACAAATACCAATCCAATTGAAATAAAAGTTGAAAGCAATTATTTAATTGTTAATATCCCATATTTTGAAATAGATAAGGATAAAGATTATGGAATAAAAATAATTCATCCAATTAATCTAATCCAAGAATAAGAAAATATAAAATAATAATACTAATTAGACCATGTAATATTCTAGAAAGTAAAAAAAGCATATAATTTATTTTATAATTATCCAAAATATTTATTATTTGGGCATGAACAGAAAAACCACCAAATGATATAAAAAACATAGAAATATATAATTTTAACTTAAAACTTATATTTAAAATAGAAACAGATTTTAATCCACTTGTAAATTCTAATAATCCTATAAGAATACTATTCATTATAGGATTTAATTTTATATAATTATTAATAAGTTCACTAAATATTAAAAAACATGTAATAATACCAAATATATTTAAAAGAGTTAATAAAGAGTTATTTATACTAGTTAAAAAACTTTTAAATATTTTGGTATTATTTATTTTATTATTTAAAATACTTAGTTCCTTTTTAAAAGAAAATGAATTTTCTTTTTCTTTTGATACATAAATATTTCTAAACAATAAACCTATAATTAAATTACCTAAAATATGTGAGATTAACATAAAAAAACCAATTTTTATATTATTAAAGAACATAATTCCCACAGTATTAATTATAAATAAAGGATTAGAAAAACATGTAAACATTAATATTTTATTAGCATCAACTTCATTAATAAGCTTTTTATCTAAAAGCTCTTTAACATATTTTGCATTACTTGGATAACCGCTTATCATACTCATAAAAAAAACAAATGAGCCAATACCTTTTACATTAAATAGTTTTGTCATAACTTTTGAAAATAAATTACCTAAAAATTCTGGTATACCAATTACAATTAATAAATTACTTATAACAAACATTGGAAATAAAGAAGGAAATACATTATTAATAAATATGTTCATACTAAAAAGAATTATATTGTTTATTTTTAGGGAATTACAAAAAATATTGATAATAATAAAACAAATAAATAAAATAAATGTCAAAGGAAATATATTTTTTTTCATATTTTTCTTCTTTCTTGTTATAATTATATTAAGAAATAAGGAGAAAAATATGAATATTAAAAAATTTTATAATAAATTAAAAGAATTTTATTGTAATCCTAAAGAACTAATAATATTTTTTATTCCAATAATAATAACTATTATTCTTTTAATACCAGTTGATTATACAATAACAATTGGCGGAGGAACAATTGCAATAAAGGATAAAATTATTGTAGCAAAACAACAAAAAATAAATGGCTCTTTTTCTTTAGCATATGTAAAAGAACTAAGAGGAAATGTATTAACTTATATAATAGGTAAAATAAATCCAAATTATAAAGTTAATTCTATTAAAGAAGAGACCTTAGATAACGAAACAAGAGAAGAGTATAATGAAAGGGAAAGAACTTATTTCTTATCTTCATTAGACAATGCTACTATTGTAGCATTTAAAAAAGCAAATAAATTAATTAAAATAACAGAAGAAAAATTTATTGTTTCATATATAATGGATGGGATCTTAACAGATGTTAAAACAAATGATCAAATAATATCAGTTGATAATATAAAAGTTAATTCTATAGATAAAATATCAAATATTGTTAATAAAAAGAATTTAGGAGATAAGTTAACAATAAAAGTGTTAAGAAATAATAAAGAAATTATTTGTACAAGTACAATATTTAGTTATAATAATACTAAAAAAATAGGCATAGCAGCTTCAATAAAATATGAATATGAAACAAATCCTAAAGTAACATTTAAGTTTTCTAATAATGAATTAGGTCCATCAGGGGGATTAATTACTGCTTTAGAGATATATAATAAATTAATAGAAGAAGATATTACAAAAGGTAAAACTATTGTAGGAACAGGTACAATAGATAAAGATGGAAATGTTGGTGAAATAGGAGGTATAACTTATAAAATAAAAGGTGCTATTAATGAGAATGCAGATATATTTATTTTACCCAAAGAAAACTATAAAGAAGCTCTTGCTTTTATAAAAGAAAATAATTATAATATTAAGTTATTACCAGTTTCTACGTTTGATGAAGCGTTAGAACTATTAAAATAGGAGAAGTATATGAAGCAAGAAGTATTTTATAGACCAGTAGGAGATTATGAATTAAAAAGTGTTCCATATTATGTAAAAAGCGAAGCATTAAAGTTAAAAGTTTGTTCAATTCCAGCTTTCAATACCAGAAAAGATATGAATTTTAATCCAAAAAACACATCATTAGTTTTTCCTTTATATTCAAAAGAACAACTATTTGAAGAAGGATTTGAAAAAGAAAAGATAATTAAATATAACCAATTTATAAGTATGTTAGATGAACTTCCAGAAAATATTGAAGACTGTTTTATTGAAGTAACAATAAAAAATATACAAAGTTATTACTCTGATAAAAAATTAACTTACTTTGGAGCAGCATTTTTTAATAAAAAAGCCAGAATTGATAAAGAAAGAAAAATAGCACTTTTTGAAGAAGAACAAAGAAACAGAGAAATAGAAAAATTAGTGAAAAAGAATAGAATTTAGTCTATTCTTTTGTTATAATTTAGTTAGGTGTTTGACATGAAAAGAAATGAAGTAAATAGAGAACTATTATCTCCGATGATGAAACAATATATGAATATAAAAGATAGTCAAGAAGACGCTATTGTCTTTTTTCGTCTAGGAGATTTTTATGAAATGTTTTTTGAAGATGCTATTACTGCATCTCATGAACTAGAACTTACTTTAACAGGTAAGAATTGTGGTATAGATGAAAGAGTTCCAATGTGTGGTATACCTTTTCATGCTTATTTACCATACTTAGAAAAACTTGTTAATAAAGGATATAAAGTATGTATAGTAGAACAACTATCTGATCCAACTCAAAAAGGAGTTGTAGAAAGAGGCATAATTCAAGTAGTAACTAAAGGTACTTTAATGGAAGGCGCTAGTTTAGACGAAAAAAGCAATAACTATATAGGAAGCATCTATGATTATGGTCATTGTTATGCAATTAGTTATACAGATATAACAACAGGAGATTTTTATACAGAATTAATAAGTTATGATATAGATAAATTAATAAATGAAATAATAAGATTAGATATAAAAGAATTATTAGTGAATAATGCAATAGATAGAAAACTAATTAATACATTAAGAGAAAGCTATAATATTTTAATTACTATAAAAGATGATTTAGAAGAAAATAATATTTTTTCATATATATATGAAGATATAAAAGATATCAGAATAATAAATTCTATAAAACATTTATTATATTATTTAAATGAAACAAAACTAGGTAATTTATCTCATTTAAAAAAAGTACAAATTATTGATAAAAATAAATATTTAGAATTAGATGTATATTCAAAAAGAAATCTTGAACTTGTAGAAACATTAAGATTAAAAGAAAGAACATATTCTTTATTATGGTTATTAGATAAGACTAAAACTGCTATGGGATCTAGAACACTAAAAAATTATATTGAGAATCCCTTAATAGAGAAAAATGAAATAGAAAGAAGATATAATTTAATATCAACTTTATTAACAGAATTTATTTTAAAAGAAGAATTAAGAGAATTATTAAATAATGTATATGATTTAGAAAGATTATCAGGAAGAATAAGTTATGGTAATTTAAATGGTAGAGATCTAATTCAATTAAAAAACTCTATTGGTACTTTACCTTATATAAAGAAAATATTAAATGAATTAAAATATGATAAAGAATTAGAATCATTAGAAGATTTATATAAGTTATTAGATAAAAGTATAAATGAAGATGCTCCAATAACTATTAAAGAAGGAAATATAATAAAGAAAGGTTATAATAAAGAATTAGATGAATTAAAAGATTTATCTAGTGGTGGTAAAGATTTTATTATTGCACTTGAACATAAAGAAAAAGAAAGAACTGGAATAAAAAATCTAAGAGTAGGTTTTAATAAAATATTTGGATATTATATAGAAGTATCTAATGGACAAACTCAATTTATTAAAGATGAATATAATTATACAAGAAAACAAACTCTTGCTAATTGTGAAAGATATATAACTCCTGAATTAAAAGAAAAAGAAGATTTAATTCTAAATAGTGAAGAAAAAAGTATGGCTATGGAATATAATTTATTTATTGAAATAAGAGATATAGTTAGAACTTATATTCCTAAAATACAAAATATTGCTAATATAATTAGTGAAATAGATGTATTACAATCACTTGCAGTAGTGGCAGAAGAAAATAATTATGTAAGACCAACTTTAATAGATGAAAGAAATATTTATATAAAAGATTGTAGACATCCAGTAGTTGAAAAAGTATCTAAAAGTGAATATGTACCTAATGATATAATAATGGATGAAAAAACTAATATATTACTTATTACAGGACCAAATATGAGTGGTAAATCAACTTATATGAGAATGTTAGCAATAACTATAATAATGGCTCAAATGGGTTCTTTTGTACCTTGTAAAGAAGCAAAAATACCAATATTTGATAAAATATTTACAAGAATTGGAGCAAGTGACGATTTAGTATCAGGAGAATCTACTTTTATGGTAGAAATGAAAGAGGCAAATAATGCTGTATCTAATGCTACTAAAAATAGTTTAATATTATTTGATGAATTAGGTAGAGGAACTGCTACTTATGATGGGATGAGTCTAGCTAGATCAATTCTTGAATATATTCATGATAATGTTAAAGCCAAAACATTGTTTTCAACTCATTATCATGAATTAACAGTATTAGAAAAAGAACTAAGAGGTTTAAAAAACATTCATGTTTCTGCTATAGAAGAAAATGGTAGTATTACTTTCTTACATAAAATTAAACCAGGTGCTGTTGATAAAAGTTATGGTATTCATGTAGCTAGTTTAGTTAATTTACCAAAAAAGATTATTGATAGAGCAGAAGAAATATTAAATATTTATGAAAATAAAAAATCAATAAAAGAAAACTATAAGCAAACATCACTATCTTTTGATTTTAATGAAACAAAAGAAAATGTAATAGAAAAAAGATTAAAAGAAATAAATCCAATTTCTATTACACCATTAGAAGCATTAAATATATTAGATGAATTAAAAAAAGAAGTAGAAAAGGAAGAAAAATAATATGGGTAAATTATATGTAGTAGCTACTCCAATAGGTAATTTAAATGATTTTTCTAAAAGAGCAATAGATACTTTAAAAGAAGTTGATATTATTCTTTGTGAAGATACTAGACATAGTTTAATTTTATTAAATCATTATGATATAAAAAATAAGTTACTTTCGTATCATAAATTTAATGAAAAAGAAAAGACTTTAAGTATTATAAAAGATTTAGAAACTAAAGATGTTGCTTTAATCACTGATGCAGGAACTCCATGTATTTCAGATCCTGGTTATATTTTAGTAAATGAAGCAAGAAAAAATAATATTGAAGTTATTGGAGTAGGTGGAATAAGTGCTGTTATTACAGCTTTATCAGTAAGTGGATTAAATACTAAAAGTTTTAGTTTTTATGGATTTTTTCCTAGAGAAACAAAAGATAAAAAAGATTTAATAGAAAATATTAAAAAAAGTGATATAAACTTATTTATATTTTATGAATCACCAAAAAGAATATTAAAAACTTTAGAATATTTAAAACAAGAATTAATAGAGTTTAATATTTGTATTTGTTCTGATTTAACTAAATTACATGAAAAAACTTATTTTGGTTCAATAGATAAAGTATTAGAAGAAATAAATAATAATCCTAATTCTTCTTTAGGAGAATATACTTTTATTATTGAAAAGAAACAACAAGAACAAGAAGAACAAAATATTTCACTAGAAGCAAGATTATTAGATATAATTATAAAAGAAAATGTAAGTATGAAGGAAGCAATTGATTTATTAAACAAAAAAGATAATAAATTATCTAAAAAAGATATTTATAATGCTTCATTAAATATTAAGGATAAAATAAAATAATAAATATGATATATTGATTTTTAAAAATAAAAATGTTATTATATCAATATATTATTTTTGCAGATGTAGTACAATGGTTAGTACATGGCCTTGCCAAGGCTAGGATGCCGGTTCGATCCCGGTCATTTGCTCCAATTTTTGAAATTTAAAACTGAGTATCATGCAACTACTCAGTTTTTTAATGGTATATTATTTATTTATAATTTCTGCTTTACATAAAGAAACAAAAGTAGGGTTACTGTTATTATTACCAACTACTACAACCATACCGTATTCACTTTTTAAGATTGTGCCTTGAGCTACTGTTTGTCCACCAGATTTAATATCTACACTTGTTGTTCCCACTGGTAAGTATGTACGAATAGCTGATTCACAATTTGAGTCACAACCTGTTGGAAGTGGTGATGGTGCAGGTAAATATGTAATGCTATTATTATAAGTACTGCTTGTTATTGTAATTGCTGCAATTCTACATATTGAAAGAGCTTCTTCAGGAGTGCCTTGATTATTAATTAATTGTAAAAGCCCAGAATTAGGATTACTATTTGGTAATGGTAATAAAGAACCAACTCTACCACTAACATTATTTCCACTTTCCATTGCAACAATTAAAGTATCATTTGGATACAAGGTTATTATTTGTTGAATAATATTTCTCATTTGATTAACACAAAAACAAGCAGTTGTATTTGCATTGCTACCAGTTGGTCCAGTTGGTCCGGTTGGCCCAGTTGGTCCAGTAGTTCCTGTGGATCCAGTTGGTCCGGTTGGCCCAGTTGGTCCAGTAGTTCCTGTGGATCCAGTTGGTCCAGTTGGCCCAGTTGGTCCACCACTAGGACCAGTAGGACCAGTAGGACCCTTTACTGGACAATATCTAATTAATTGAACTATTTCTTTTTTATAATTATCGTTACAATTCATTATTATCTCCTTTCAAGTTATTATATGTATGTAAATAAATTGTAATAATTATATAATAAAATAATTAACATATAAAATTAAAAGTTGAAGATAATAAAAAATAGTGGTATTATATAAGTATAAAATAGAATAAAAATAGGAGTGAAAATATGAAAAAAAAGTTTATCATATTTAGTATGCTGTTTTTTTTGTTCCCCTTTGTAACAAAAGCAGCAAATTTAACATCAACAATGGCATGCAATCCCAGTACAGTTAATGTTGGAAATACTGTAATATGTAATGTTACAATTACTAATACATTAGAAGGAGAAGAAACTTTTTCTAATATGAATTCTTTTAGTGCAAGTATTTCTGCTTCTGAATTTCAATTAACAAAAATAACTCCTGCCACAAATTGGACTAGTAATTCAAATACAAGTATAGATTTAATAAACAATACATATCAAGAAGATGAAGAAAATAACTTAATAGGTTTTTCTGGAACATTACAAATAGCAACGTTAGAATTTAAAGTTAATACAAATGCAAGTGCTGGAAATAAAACAATATCATTAAGTGGTGGAAGTCTTACATCACAAGTAAGATCTAATACTATAAAAATATTATCATCAAATAATAATTTAAGTTCTTTATCAGTAGCAGGAAAAACAATTGATCTAAATAGTAATACAGATAGAATATATTCTATTGAAATAAATCAAACCTCTGCAATAATAAGTGCTACAAAAGCAGATAATACTGCTACATTTAAAACAAATTATGCACCAAGAACAATTACTTTAAATTATGGAACAAAAGATTATCAAATAATAGTAGTATCAGAAAATAATAAAGAAAAAATATATACTTTAAGAATTACAAGACAAGATGAAAGAAGTCAAGATAATTTTCTTTCTTCATTAAGTCTATCTATTGGAGAACTAAAGCCAGGATTTAATAAAACAAATCTTGCTTATGATGTTGCAGTTTCATCTAATATAAAAACTATTGAAATAATGGCAGAAAAAGAACATTCAAATGCATCTTTTATTACAGACTATGGACCAAGAACTGTCAATTTGGAAATAGGATTAAATACCTTTTTTATCCAAGTTAAATCAGAAAAAGGTGAAACAAGAACATATACACTAAATATTACAAGAAGTGATGATAGTTCTAATAATTATTTAAAAAGTATTGCTTTAACAAGTGGACAACTTCAATTTGATAAGAACATATTAGAATATAATATAAATGTTTTATATGATGTGTTAGAAATGGAAGTTTCTGGTATTGCTGAAGATGAAACTGCTAAAATGGAAGTATATGGTATTAAATCTTTAAAAGTAGGATTAAATAAATTTACAATAAAAGTTACTGCTCAAAATAATTCAGTACGAAACTATATTATTAATGTCACAAGATTAGAATCAGGTAAAACATTATCTACTAATAATTATTTAAAAGCATTAGTAATAAGTAATTATGATATAAATTTTAATAAAGAAGTATTAGAATATGATTTAAAAATTAAAAAAGAAGATGCTTTAAGTATTAGTTATACATTAGAAGATGAAACTGCAGTTGTTAAAATAATAGGTAATAAAGATTTAAAAAATGAAAGTAAGATAAAAATAGTAGTTACTAGTGAAGATGGTAAATCTAAAATATATCAAATAAATATTATTAAAGATAAAAGCTATTTAAGTTTAGCTTTATATATAGCAGGTGGAATAATAGTAGGAGTAGGAACAATACTATTAATATTTAAAAATAAAATATTTAAAAAAAGTGGTATAGATCAAATAGTAAGTCAAGATTCAGTAGCAACATTAAAAGGAAAAAAACTAATTTTAAATCAAGATACACAAATATTTAAAAGACCTGCAGAAATAGTACCTATTCCTGATACTGATGAACCAACTACATTTGAAGAAAAATAATAGAATAAAGTTCATAAAAAATGAACTTTTTCTTTTGTTTTTTTAACTTTTATGATAAAATATGAAAGAAAAAGGAAGTGGTCTAATGATAGATATAAGTAAAGTAAAAGGTGTTGGTACAAAGACCGCTTTATTATTTAATAAAATTAATATTTATAGTGTTTTAGATTTAGTATCACATTATCCATATAGATATGATTTAATAAAAAGAAGTAATTTAAAAGATGCAGATGAACTTGAAAAGGTTATTATAGATGGTAAAGTAGATCAAGTACCAATCTTATTAAGATTAAAAGGTAACCTTAATAAGATGAATTTAAGATTAATTACTAGTGATGGATTAGTAGTAGGTGTTTCTATATTCAATAGAGCTTATTTAAAGAATCAATTATCAGTAGGTTCTAATATAACTGTAATAGGTAAATATGATAAGTTAAAGAATGTTATTATGGCTTCAGAAATAAGAATAGGATTATTACCTAAAAGCGAGAAGATAGAACCTATATATCATGGTACTATGGGTTTATCTACAAAGAATATTGGTTTGTATATAAATAATGCTTTAATGGAATATGGAAATGATATAGAAGATTTTATTCCTAAGTATTTAATTGAACAATATAATTTTTTAAATAAAAAAACATCTTTAAATATTGTTCATAATCCAAGTACAAAAGAAAAATTAAAACAAGCTCAAATGCGTTTAATTTATGAAGAACTATTTCTATTTATGACTAAAATTAATTATTTAAAATTAAGAAATAAAAATATTAAGAATGGTATAAAAAGAGATTTTAATAAAGAAGATATAAAACAATTAATAAATAAATTGCCATATGAACTAACAAATGATCAAGTAAAGGTATTAAATGAAATATTAGAGGATTTGGAATCTCCAAGAAGAATGAATAGATTATTACAAGGAGATGTAGGTAGTGGTAAAACAGTAGTAGCAATTATTGCTATGTATGCAAATTATTTAAGTGGTTATCAAAGTGCTTTAATGGCTCCAACTGAAATATTAGCAACACAACATTTAAATACAGTTAAAGAAGTATTAAAGGGAATAAATATAAAAGTAGAATTATTAACAGGATCATTATCTAAAAAAGATAAAGATAGAATACATAAAGATTTAGAAGAAGGTAATATAGATATTATTATAGGTACTCATGCTTTAATACAAGATGATGTAAAATACAATAACTTAGGATTAGTAATAACAGATGAACAACATAGATTTGGTGTATTACAAAGAACTAATTTACAAAACAAAGGAACAAAACCAGATGTATTATATATGAGTGCTACTCCAATACCTAGAACTTATGCATTAACTATATATGGAGATATGGATATTTCTACTATAAGTATGTTACCTAAAGGAAGAATACCAATAAAGACATATTTAAAAGGCACTAATGAAACAAAAGAAGTATTACATATGATGTATGAAGAACTAATGAATAATAGACAAATCTATGTAATAGCACCACTTATTGAAGAAAGTGAAAATTCTGATTTAACTACTGTAAATGAATTAAAGGATAAGATGGTATTAGCATTTAATGATAAATTTAATATAAATATCATTCATGGTAAATTAAGACAAGCAGAAAAAGATAAAATTATGAATGATTTTAAAGATAATAAAATTAATATATTAATAAGTACTACTGTAATAGAAGTAGGAGTAGATGTACCTAATACTACTATGATAGTAATATTTGATGCTAATAGATTTGGATTATCTACATTACATCAATTAAGAGGTAGAGTAGGAAGAAGTAATTTAGAATCTAAGTGTGTTTTAATTAGTGATATAGATGCTAAAAGATTAGAAGTAATGACTAAAACTAATGATGGGTTTGAAATATGTGAAGAAGATTTTAAATTAAGAGGACATGGAGATTTATTTGGAACTAAACAAAGTGGAGATATGACTTTTAAGATAGCAGATGTAAAAAGAGATTATAAAATATTATTACAAACAAAAAAAGATTCATTAGAATTTTTAATGAATGATAATAAAGATTATAATAAATTAAAAGAAATAATTATTAATGATATAAAAGAAGGATAAAATTAAAAATCAGTTGACTTTTATTAAAAAATAATTTATTATTAAACTGCGAGGTAAAATAAAGACCCGCACTACTTTTTACGGTTAAAGAGTGAAAAGTGGTATTCAACCAAAACCCCCTGAAGTCCAGCAGAAATGCTGGACACTTTTTTTGTCTTAGTATTTATGATGGTTTGCGAGTTTTTGTTTTTTATAAAAAGTGCTTTAGGTGGCATTTGGGTGGCATTTTTTGAAAAAATAATATTTAAAGTGCACTTACAATCAAATAATATGATAAAATTGATAATGAAAGGAATGATAAAATAACATGAAAGTTATTAGTATAAAAGAACCATTTGCCACTTTGCTAATGAAAAATATTAAACATATAGAAACTAGAAGTTGGAATACTAACTATCGTGGTGAATTATATATTCATGCTAGTGGGAAAACATTAGCAAAAGAGTATTTAACAAATGATGTGGTTAATGAATTAATTATTAATATGAAAATGAATTATGGCAATATTATTTGTAGGGGAAAATTAGTGGATTGCATTTATATGGATGAAAAATACGTAAATGAAATGAAAAAAAATAAAATAGAGTATTATTGTGGTTCTTATGAGGCTGGTAGATATGCATGGGTATTTGAAGATATTGAACCGATAGAACCAATATTAGCAAAAGGACATTTAAATATTTGGAATTATGATGAAAGTGCTAGAATTATTATAAAACCAAGGAAATTAAATTGACAAATCTGTTAATTTGCTATAATATATTTTTCAATTAAGGGGGAATGTATATGATTTTACACAGATTAAAAACAAAAATAGAATTAAATGAAGGTATTGAAGCATTAACGGCAATATTTATTGAAGAGTATCCTTTTTACTCAACGTGGATGCAAAAAAATATGTCTCAATTTGAGAGTGGAGAAAAAATAATCTTTAAAATTGAAGATGAACAGCAAGTAATAGGTTATATGATGGTTCATTTATGTAGTGATAAAATTGCAAAAATAAATGGATTATATGTTTTTGAGGAATTTAAAGGAATGGGATATGCTTCTGAATCAATAAAAGAACTTACAAAACTTTTAATTTCATCTAATGTTGATAGCATTTATGTTCAAACTAGATTGGATAATAATGCTGTTGTTCATTTATTTGATAAAAATAGCTATGAATTAATTGGTAACAATTATCATGAAATTGAAAAAAAGGATAACTGGGTTGCTTGTTATTCAATCCAAAATAACCGACAAGAAAAGCAAGAAATTGCTTCTTCAATATATGATGGATTTATTCCGCTAAGCATTGAAGAAGTGGATAAGCGTAGAAATGAACATAAATCGGCAGATTTAGTTTTAAAATTAAAAAGAAAAGAGGATTAAAGAATTGAATAAAAAACCTATTATAGGAATAGTTGGAAAACCACAATGTGATGATATTATATGGAATAAAATATGCATAAGCAACGAAATAAAGGACGCAGTTAATAAAAATAATGCTATTTCTATTGGAATAATTCCGCAAAGTCAATCTTTAGAATTTGAAGAAAAAAAACCTTTTTCTTATCATAATTATATAATGGATGACAAATCTATTAATGATCTATATTCAACCCTTGATATATGTGATGGAATCATACTAGAGGGTGGAATAGTTATATGTAATTATGAGCAAGAAATAGTACGATATTGCATTAAAAATAATAAGCCAATTCTTGGGATTTGTTGTGGATGTATAAATATGGCATTAGCAACTGGTGGGAAAATTGATTTTGAAAATTATGATTATTTAAAGAAAAAACATTTTAGTTTAGAAAATATGGAAATGCATGCTGTTAAAATTGAAAAAGATTCTAAATTATATGATTTAATTGCTATGGAAGATTTTGTTGTAAATAGCATACATAAATGTAAAATTAGCGATCCTGGGAAATATTTAATTAAAGGATACTCTGATGATAACATTATTGAATTGTTAGAATATAATGAAAATGGTTTTAATATAGGAGTTCAATGGCACCCTGAATTAATTCAAAATAAAAAAAATCAAAATGATATTTTTAAAGGATTTATTGACTATATAGCAAAGCATAATAAAACTGATAAGCACTAATCTGCTTATCAGTTTTTACTTATATACTTATTTCAAAGTCATCTTTTTTATTTTCATATTCTTTATTAGATTGTTCATTCAAATTATCAATAAGACCAATAATATTATTTAATTTATTTTTAAACATATGTGAATATGTGTTTAGAGTTTCATCAATTTTTGTGTGTCCTAGATATTTAGCAACAAGTGTTATGTCAGCACCATTGTTAATTAGTAAACTAGCACAACTATGCCTAAAATCATGTATTCTAATTTGTTTAACCCCTGCTAAAACACAATTATTATTTTTTCTTCTTCTGATAACATCATCACCAAGAGGTAAGTCATTACCAAATACAAACCATTCTTCTTTAAAATTAGTATATTCCATTACACTTTGTTTTAACTTTTTTAAATCATTTACTAACTCTTTTGATAAAGGTAGTGTTCTATTACTATTTAAAGTCTTTGGGCTAGATATTATATATTTAATTCCATTAACATTATCAGATAAACCTTTTCTAACTATTAGAGTATTATTAATAAAATCTATATCTTTCCAATCTAATGCTCTTGCTTCACCTTTTCGAAGTCCACAATAATATAATGTTTTAAAGAAAGTTTTAAATGTTAAATTATCTTCAACTGATATAAATTTACTAAATTCATCATAAGTCCAAAATTCCATTTCCTTTTTTCTTTCGTTTGGATCTGTGAAATTAGTCATTTTAGGATATATATTATTAAAATTAAGTCCATACCATTTAGTTCCAAAATTTATAATAGTTTTTAAAAACTTATAAATATAGTTTCTAGTTCTATTAGATAATTTACATTCTAATATCTTTTTTCTCCACATTTCATAATGTTGTAGATTAAATTCTTTAACTTTAATATTATCTAAATATTGCATATATCTCATTCTATCTAAATAAGTATGAATAGTTGTTTCTTTAACTTTATCTTTTTGATATTCATAAAAAGCAAGATATAATTCTTTAAAAGTCATATTATTATCAGGTCTATATTTATCTAGTTCTAAAAAGAATAATCTTTCTGCCTCTTGAGCTTCATTTTTATTTAGAAATTTTTTTGACTTATATTTTTTAACATTACCATATAAATCAGTATATCTAGTTTGAAAAATCCATTTACGACCATCTTTAGTCCAATCTTTTTGTTTTAATTTATTAACAGAACATTTAAAATTACTTAAAGAAGGTAAAAGTGAATATACATTGCAACAAGCTGTAGAACAATTGAATAAATCCCAGGATTTACTTAATCCAATTATGGATAAATATGACTATAGTAAATTGCCAAAAAGGAATTAAAAATGACACTTGACACTATCTTTGCTAGTAGTGGTCTCTCGATTAATGTGTCATAGTGTCATAAAATAATTTACCAGAAGTATATGTTGACTTTTTTTGAATAAACCTATATAATAAAGAGAAATTTTAGGTGATTGCCATATTATAATTTACATTTATAATCAATATGAACTGATTTATTATTACTTACAATCCGTGTTTTTGCATAATTTTTATAAAGAAGTAATAATTGTTGCTCACGTTATAAATGTAAATATTGTTAAAAATAAGGAGGGATGTTTTGTGTTAATACTGGATGCTAATAAATTAGCAAAGAATTTTGGATACGAGCAATTGTTTGAAGATGTATCATTTACTCTTAATGAGGGTGAGTCAGTTGCAATAGTTGGACCTAATGGCTGTGGAAAATCAACCATTTTAAAGATTATAGCTGGGCTTGAAACGCCAGACAGGGGTACAGTAAACTTAAAAAAAGGTACCAAAGTTGCATACTTAGATCAATTAAGTTCAAGCATAGAGGATGATAGGACTGTTTACGAAATACTAAAGGATGCTTTTGGCGAAATAAATATAATTGAAAAACAATTAAAAGAATATGAGCGAAAAGTAAGCGAAGAATATAGTGAAAAAATTTTAGAAAAATATTGTGCTTTACTAGAAAAATTTAATTTAATGGGAGGATATGATGTTGATGTAAAAATCAACACAGTTATCAATGGATTGGAATTAAATAAAAGTATGTTAGAACAATCATATAGTACTTTATCTGGAGGAGAACAAACATTGGTTCAACTTGCTAAATCTTTATTGATAGAACCAGATTTATTATTACTTGATGAACCTACTAATCATCTTGATTTGAAAAGAATTGAATGGTTAGAAGATTATATAAAATCATTTAAAGGTGCATCAATTATAGTATCGCATGATAGATATTTTTTAGATAAAATGGCTAATCAAATATTGGCAATCGATGATTATGGAATTGGAAAAATATATGCCACTAATTATTCAGGATACTTAACGCAACGTGAAATAGAGTTTGAAAAACAAATGACACAATATGGTGATGAACAAGAAGCAATAAAGCAATTAGAGGCTAAGGCTAAACAATTTATGAGTTTAGGTATGGGTCGAAATAGTTCTGCATTAACTAAACAAGGCAAAACGTTGTGGGAAAGAACACAAAGAATGAGAGAAAAATCTATTAAAAAACCGACTGTACAAAAAAAATTAAATATGTCTTTCTTAGAAGAAAATAAATCAAGCAAAAAAATAATAATTGCTAATGATTTATCTGTGAAAATACCAGATGGAAAGAAAATTCTTGATAGTATAAATCTAGAAGTTTGCGCAGGTGAAAGAGTAGCACTTTTAGGCGAAAATGGAACAGGTAAATCAACTTTTGTTAAAACAATTATGGGTAAACAAGAACTACCTGTTAGTGGAGAAGTATTTGTTGGCCCAAGTGTTAAAATAGGATATATACCACAAATAATTGAATTTGAAAATGGCAATCAAACTTTATTAGAATATTTTACAAGAGCAGTTGGATTGCCCGAACAGAGATGTCGTAGTATTTTAGCTAGATTTAGATTTGATGTTGAAGATGTGAATAAAAGGGTTAAAAACTTATCTGGTGGCGAAAAAATGAAAATTAAGATGGCTGAATTATTACAACAAGAAATAAATACTTTGATTTTTGATGAACCAACTAACCATATAGATATTCCTACTAAGGAGGTATTGGAAGAAGCGTTAGAAGAATTTTCTGGCACGTTAATATTTATTAGTCATGATAGATTTTTTATAAATAAATTTGCTAATAGAATTTTAGTATTTGGAGATGGCAAAGTTAACCAATATTGGGGTAATTATGATGAATACAGAGCATCATTAATAACTGAAGAAAAGGCACTAGAATATGGAAGCAAGAAAAGAAAATAACGTTCTTACAATTTTAAAAGATCTCGTAAGTATTCCTTCATATGGTCAAATTGGAAAAAAGCATCAGATAATAGAATATTTACGGACTACTTTTGATGACTGTTGTGATAAAATAGAAATTGAGGATAAAAATGGTAATATTCATTTGTTAATTGGTGTTAATCACAAGTTAAGGGATATTGAAGATTCTATAATATTATCTGGACATATAGATACAGTTAGAGAAAGTGAAGGTCATAATTGTAATGTTATAATTAATGGAAATAATCTTAAAGGATTAGGTATTTCAGATATGAAATCTTTTGTAGCTACAATAATAGCCAATTTAGATTATTTAAAAAGTTTAGATATACCAGTAATAATTTCTTTAACTAGTGATGAAGAACATTATTTAATAGGAATTCAACAAATAATTAGTGAACTTAAAAATAGAAATATAAATTCTAGCATGGTTATTGTTGGGGAACCAACAAATTTAGATTATTATGTATCAAGTAAGGGAAATTCTATTTATGTAAGCATTATGAATGGCATTTCCTGTCATTCTGGAACCCCAGAGTTAGGAATAAATGCAATAGAACTTCAAACACTATTTAGTTCAGAAATAATGAAAGTTAAGAAACAAACATCAAATGATGCTGCTATTTGTATTACACATATAGATGGTGGTAAATCTCCATCAAATGTAGTTCCTGATATGAGTTCTCTTTGTTTTGGAATTAGAACATCTAATAAAATGATTCTTGATGCAATTTCCGGATATTTAATTAGAAAGCATAATGAAATAAGTAATTGCTATGGTGAATCAAAATTGTTTAATGTGCTATCAATACCTCCATTTGAAAAAAGAGAAAGTGAGTTTTTAAATAAGCAAGCAGATATTGGTGGAAAGTCAACGCTAGATGCGAAATATGCTACTGAAGCAGGTTATTTTCAAGAATTATTTTCAAATGCAAATATAGTAATATATGGTCCGGGGATTCCTGATGGAATTCATAGTTCTAAAGAAACAATTACTATAGATAATTTGTTGCACTATGAAGTTGAGTTAAAAGATTTGTTAAGTAACTATTTAACATATATAAAAAAAGAAGATAAAAAATTGTCGATGAAGAGGTGATAAGTATGGAAGTTGTTTTAGCCAGATTAGAAGATTTAAATCAAATAAAAGAAATGTATACAAGAATAATTAAAAATATGTATGAAAATGATATTAAAATTTGGAATGAATATTATCCAAATGAGGTTTTTGAGTCTGATATCGAACAACAAAATCTTTATTTATTAAAAAATGATAAAGAGATACTAGGTGTTTTTTCTCTATACGAATTTGTTAATTCTTTTGATGGTTTAGAATGGGAAAATGATGCTGCCAAAGCTTATGTAATAAATAGATTAGGTGTTAATGTTAAATATTTGCACCAGGGGATTGGTAAAAAACTAATTAATGAGGCTTGTAAAATTGCTAAAAGCAAAGATGCAAAGTATTTGCGACTATTAGTTAGTGAAATTAATACTCCCGCTATTAATTTATATTCTAATTGTGGCTTTAAAAAGGTTTCCGGAATTTATAAAGAAATAATTCATGATGATTTTTCATTGAATGAATATGGTTTTGAAATGTTATTGTAATAAAAGTGATGTAATGTAATTAGATGGGTAATTTAATTATAGTTTTTAACATCACTTTTTAATTTAGAAAGAGGTAATAATTATGAATGATTTTACAAATGATGATTATATTAATTTAAAGAAAAATTCAAAAGAAATTTTTAAAAGTAATATCCATGAAAATAGAATTAAAGAAATGCTGAAGAAAAAGTGGGAAAGTATTCGTGATTTTCCATATCAAAGTTATGAAGAAATAAGAAAATGGCAATTAAAGAGAATATCGTTTATTGTTGATTACGCTTACGAAAACATTCCTTTATATAGAAAAAAATATGATGCTATTGGTTTTAAAAAAGGTGATATAAAGACTTGGGAAGATTATGATAAATTACCAATTTTGACTAAAGAAGAATTGATTAAAGGTTTTCCTAATGATATAGCAAAAAATGTTGAAGATTTTAACCTTTCAACGCGTAGTTCTGGATCAAGTGGTAAATTTGTAACAATAGCTGTATCTAAAGAAGCTATATATGAAGATACTATTCAAGGATTTAGACAATATTATATGCAATCAGAAAATCATTATGATCCTAAAGATACTGTTTTATTTATATATACGTGTCCTTGGTGGATTACAGAAGTAGATGGATTATATAAAACAGAATTTTTACCTACAACAACTAAGATTGAAGAAGCTATTTCTAAGATAAAAGAAATAAAACCAAGAATAATTTCAACATATCCTACTTATCTTGAAAGAATAAGTGAAAAAAGAATTGATTTAAGTAAGTATGGAGTCGAAACTGTTATTGTTCATTCAGAACAATCCAGTAGATCTTTTAGAAAAGAATTAGAAAAAGAATTGAATGTAAAAATAGTTGATGAATATAGTAGTGAGGAATTAACAAGAATAGCTTTAGAGTGCCCTTATCATACATATCATTTGGAAGAGGATGCTTGTTATGTAGAAGCTGTTAATCCAAAAACCTTTAAAAAAGTTAGATGCGGAGAAGAAGGAATATTAATAGGAACTAATCTATTAAATACTTCAACTCCAATTATTAAATATAATCAAGGAGATTTAGTAATATTAGATAAACCAATTTCTTGTGGATGTCATAATAATTGTAGGACAATGAGAAAAATACAAGGACGTTTTATGGATAGTATTTTGATAGGTAAAAATAAATATGTTCCAGCATCTTCATTTATGGATATTGCCTATAATTGGTATTTGGAATTTAATATTCCAGTACATGGATTAAGATATCAATTTGTTCAATATAAAAAAGGAGAGTTAGTATTATATCTTATTCCTGGCGATTTCAAGTTAGATTTAGATGTTATTAGAAAAAGTATATATTTATTAATACCGGAATCTATGGAATTAAAAATAGAAATGGTTGAAGAATTCCCTATGTTAAAAGGAACTAAATATAGACCAGTAATTAATTTATGTAAGGATGTGAAGTAGTGGTTAAAGATATCGTAGAAAAGAAAATCAAATCTTTAAGAGATGATACGATTTTAAAGAAATTTAATAATAATAAATTAGCAGAAATTGAGATTAATAAGTTTTTCTATGAAGGTAAAATAATTGATCGTATTATGGTTGTATTAAGAGCTAATGGATGTGAACATTATAAAAAAACAGGAGGTTGTTCTATGTGTTCTCATTTCAATGGAACTCCAATACATAAAGTAACTGATAAGAATTATAAAGCCCAATGGGATAGCGTATTAGATGGTACAGCTATTGAAAAAGAAAACTTTAAATTTAATTTAAATGATTATTCTGTTTTATGTTTATATAACTTAGGTAGTCTGTTTAATGAAAATGAAGTATCAAAACCAGTAATACATTATATTTTTAATACTCTTAATCAATATGATGGAGTTAAGAAAGTTATTGTAGAATCTAGAGCAGAATATGTTACAGATGATGCAATAAAAAATATTAAAGATGTATATTCAGGATTGGTTGAAGTAGGAATAGGTGTTGAATCTACTAATAAAACAATTAGAGAGTTATGTCATCATAAAGGATTAGAACATTTAGAAACAATAAAAAAATCTATTAAAAGATTACATAAGTATGGCTATAAAGCATTAGCATATGTTAATTTTAAACCAATCTTTTTAACAGAAAGAGAAGCTGTCTTAGATGCTATTCAAACTTCTATTGATTGCTTCAATATGGGATTTGATGCAGTATCTATTGAGCCTACTTCTTTACAAGATTATTCTTTAGCCAATTATTTATATGATATGGGGCAATATAGAGTACCTTGGTTATGGAGTATAGAAGAAATTGTTAAAGGTATTTATAAGGCTTTACCTAATCAAAATTTAGATATTAGAATCGGAGGATATTTTGATGAGGAAGTCTTAAGTGGAAGCCAAGGAGTAGGATTTGAGGGAAGAAATGAAGTATTCCCACATTTAACTTCTTCTAATTGCTCTTTATGTACAGGAGAATACATAGAAGGAATAAAGAAATTTAATGCTACATATGATATTAAATTTTTAGAAGATATTCCTAAATGTAAACATTGTTATCCATTATGGAAAGATATTATGAAAATGACAGATTCTAGGAGTATTAGACAAAGAATTAAAGATATTTTAGATAATGAAGATAAATAAAGGAGGACGTATATGGAGAAAGGATTTATTTTAAAAGCAAAACTTCTTGAAGAAGGAATTAAAGTTTCAAAGGAAACTAAGAAAGTACTTGATAAGCAATCGGATATTTGGTTGATGGATGATTATATTACTTGTAGTGGTATTTCATTACAATATGAAGATACTTATGCAACTATTGGTGTTGAAAAAACTTCACATTATAAATTAATTACCGAAGATGGAAAATTATATATTAGCGATGGAAAAGATAAAATAGAAACTACAGTAATTACACCACCAGATTATATGAGAGATGAAATGATAATTGATGGTAAAAAAATATGTGTATATGTAAATACATACACAGATCGTACTCGTTTACAATTAATGAGTGGTTGCTCTAATAATTGTAAATTCTGTAATGCTGTTGAATATAAATATGAATTAAATTCTATTAAAGGTATGGAAGAAGCTTTAGAAGTAGCTTTAGAACAAACTAATACGAGACATATATTAATATCAAGTGGTTCAGTATATGAAAGAGATTTAGAAGCAATTACTGATATGTATGATCATTTTACAAAGAAGTATTACGATTACGAGATGGATATTATGATGACTCCAAGGGGATTTACTAGTTATAATGATAGTTTACAATATGAAGGATATATTCAACATTTAAAAGATGTTGGGGTATATGGCTTGTCTATTAATATGGAATTAAATCATCCTGATTATTTAAAAAAATACTGTCCAGAAAAATATGCTATTGGTCAAGAAAATTATCTTAAGTTTTTAGAAACAGCAGTTAAGATATTTGGAAAAGATAGAGTTCGTTCTTTGTTGATTGTTGGTATTGAACCTTTAGAAGAAACATTAAAAGGTGTAGAAAAACTAGCTAAGATTGGAGTCAATCCAGTATTATCACCATTATTCCCGTATGGCGAAGCTAATTTCCCACCAAAAGCTGATTTATTTATTGAAGCTAAAGAGAAAAGTGAAAAAATTTGTAAGAAATATAAAGTTAAAATGGGACCATTGTGTAAGCCATGCACACATAATGTTTTATAAGGTTAATATATGAAACGTGTTTATGTAGGTCCAAAAGAGATAACTATTGAGAATTCTAATTTTTTTGATTATTCTATTACTTTGTTTGGTAATAATAGTGAAAAGAATATATCTTATACAACTAATACTTTAGATCATGTATTAGAATTTGAATATTGGAATCCAGATAGTAATCCTAGAGAAATAAAGATATATAACGAATTATTAAAAACAATAAAAGAACCATTTGAAATTATGGCACATGATTATAAAATAGTTTCTCAATGTGATATTCCTAGTAATGCTAAATTAATTTGTAAGAATAGTGATTATTTAATTAGTTTATTTAATAATAAAAAAGAAATGAGAGAATTATTTCAAGGAATGGTTTCAATGTTGGAATATCAATATATTAAAGATAAAGATTTTGATTTTAATAAATTAAGTCCTAAAGGAGAAATGTTAGTTGTTCAACATCCACTTGGTAGTGGAGGATCCAAAACATTTCTATGTGATAAAGATAATTGGAAAGATATTAAAAATAAATTAAGACCAGATGAGTTGTATATAATATCTTTCTATATGAAAGATAATATTCCATATAATATTAATTGTGTTATAGGAAGTGGTAATTTTATTATTTTTCCACCTTCAATGCAAGATTTAGAAATTGGAGAAAAAATTGAATATGTAGATTCTTTTTATGATATTAAGATTAAAAAGGATGTAAGAAAGAAATTTTTGGATTATACAACAAAGATATGTTTGAAATTAAAAGAACTTGGTTATAGAGGAGTTTTAGGAATAGATTATATATATACAAATAATGAATTATATTTTATTGAGATTAATCCTCGTTTCCAAGGTTCAAGCAGAAAGCTAGACAAGATATTAGTTGATAATAATTTACCTTCTATTTTTGAATATAATTATTTATCATTCAATGATAAAAGGTTAAAAAGTGTTAGAAAGTTAAAAAATAATGTATATAAGTAAGAAGGAGAGTTTGTATGAATAAGAAATATGAGACATTTAAAAAATATTTTGATAAGGATAATATGAAGATAGAAGAACTAGAATATCTAATCACTCAAAAGTGTAATTTAAATTGTGTTGGTTATTGTAGTGAAGGTGGACCTGGTAAATGTTCTATGACTATAGATATGATAGATGCTTCTATGAAACCTTTTAAAGAAATAAATATTTTAAAAATATTAGGAGGAGAGCCATCTTTAGAATTAGATTTAGTTCAAAGAATGTATGATAATATTGTTAAAAATAAAATTAAGGTTCATGAAGTATGGTTCTTTACTAACTGTGTTGATCGTACTAGAGTAGAAAAAATGATAGATATATTCGCTAAGAAAACCAAGTATATTGATGCTGTTTATGTTTACGTTTCAAGAGGTAAATACCATGATCGTTCTATGAGATTATTAAATAAAGATCCTCAAGTGGCAGAAGATAATTTAGAGTACTTTAAAGAAAAATATAAAGGTATTTTATATGTTGAAAAGCAATGGGATGAAGAAAGACCTTTAAATGTAGGACATGCTAGAAAGAAAAGTAATAATCCTATTAAATTAAGTAAAGATACAAGAAATATTGTTATATTTGGAGATAACAAAATTTATAAGTTAGTATTTAGTCCTCAAGGTTATGAAAGACCATTCTTCTGTAATCCTGAAGAAGTTCCAGAATTATCGTTTGGACATATTATTGAAGATGGAATGGAATCAATTTTAGTTAATGGATTACGCTTTAATGAAATGACAGATGAAATAATTGATAACTAGGAGGAAATATGAAAAAGGTAAATAAATTATTAAAATCATTACCAAATATTAAATTTATTTGTTGGGATTTAGATGGTACATTATTTGATACTGAAGTTATGTGGTATAACATGGATAAGTTAGTAGCGGAAAAATATGGAAGTGTTAGTAAAGGGGAAGTTGGTAAGGCTTCTGAAGAAATAGCAGCTAATGCTTATAAAACATTGGGATATAGAGCTAATGCTGATAAAGCTTTAAATTATTTTAAAGATAATGGCCTTTCTCAAGTAGTTGTTAATAAATGTGAATTAACGAATAAAACTATGTTAAAAAATGAGGAAGTTAATAAAACATTTCCTTTTGAAAAGTTTGATTTAATTGCTAGTGAAACACTTTTCGAATGTAAATTTACAGATGAAGAATTATATAATAAAGCCTTAGATTTAGTTAAGGTATCTGATAAATCCACGGTAGTAGCAATTTGTGATATGCCATTTGAATTAAAAGCAGCAAAAAATATTGGAATTTCTACTATATGGGCTAAAAATAAGAATTATCCTTTTACTAATGATGAACTAAAAGAAATAAAAGAAGTTGCAGATTATTATGTAGAAGACTTCACTGATTTAATAGGATAAATAATGCGTTTGAATGTAAAAAATGAATATGATAAATTAACTAAAGTGTTATTAGCGCCAGTAGATGAAGAATACTCAAGTCAGCAAAAACAATTATTAGATATATTAAAGAAATATAATGTAGAAATTGTTATGACTCAAAAACAGAATAATGATAGATATCAAATGTTTGTTAGAGATCCATTTATTGTAATTGGAAATAAAATGTTAATTTGTCATATGAAAGAAAGTATAAGACAATTGGAAATAGAATCCGCCAAAGATATATTAGATAAAATAGATGGGAAAAATAGAATTTATTTATATGGTGATACAATTGTCGAAGGCGGAGATGTTCTACTTTATAATGATATTATCTTTGTTGGTCAAAAAGGAAATAGAACAAATGAAAATGGTTTAAAGTTTATGAATGATACTTTTTCACCAGAGTATAGAATTATTCCTTTATATATGAAAAATCCTAATCCATATTTTCCTTTTGTTCATTTAGATTGTATATTTAATCCAATATCAAAAGATACAGTGATTGTATATAAAGATGGGTTAGAAGAAGAATCAATAAATATAATAGAAGAGTTATTTACAAATATTATTTATGTTGATAAAAGCGAACAAGATGAATTAGTAACGAATGTAATTTGTTTAGGGGATAATGTTGTCATAGTACAAAAAAGACATGATGATTTAATTAGAGCTTTAAAAGAAAAAAAATTTAAAGTAGAAGTAATGGATATATATGACACAGTAAAAGAAACTGGTTATTTAAGATGTCTAACTTGTCCGTTGGAAAGAATAAAAAAATATTGATAAGATATAATAGTTCTTTGTTTTAGAAATAGATGATTAAAATTTTTCAGATACCAAAACTAGATACTAAATGTCAATGATAAAGTTATTTTAGTAAATTTTAGTAAATTTAAGAAAATTAAAAAGCCTTATTTTATAAGACTTTAATCTATTATTAAATTGTTACGAACTGATAATAATATTTCCCCCTGAAGGAGCACTACGGTGCTCCACTTTTTTTGTATTTACGGGGTTTTTCA